>JBEKGQ010000365.1:0-12047 GCA_050012715.1 Polyangiaceae bacterium | reverse complement strand
ACGCCCTCGTCCAGCGGCTCACCGCGAACCCGCACGACGAAGAGGCACTCTCCTACGCCCACCAAGCAGGCGCGGCGGATCCGAAGTCGTACGCCCTCCTCCTCGAGCGGGTCGGCGCCGAGACGCGTGATCCGGCCTACGCCTCGCACTGGTTGAGCGAGGCCGCGAACGTCTGGTCGACGACGCTCGGCGACGCGCACCGCGCCGCGCGCGTGCTGATGCAGGCGATCGACCGCGACCCGACCCAGCGCACGGCGTCCGACCGCCTCGCGCAGCTCTATCGCGACAAGGGTGACGTGAAGGCCCTCGTCGCGCTCCTCGAGCGGCGCGCCAAGGCCCTCGCCCCCCTCGCCCCGCAGAGCGCGGAGATCCGCGGCGAGCTGGCGGCGATGCACGAGGAGCTCGGGCGCCTGTGGAGCGACAGCCTCCAGCAGCCGAAGAAGGCGCTCGAGAACTTCCGCCGGTCGATCGACCTCGAGCCGTCGAGCGCGTACGCGATCTACGGCGCGCGCGAGATCTACAAGTCACTCGGCCAGTGGGACGACGCGATCCAGATGTACGAGGCGGAGCTCTCCGTGGAGCGCGACCCGCAGCGGCAACTCGCGCTCCTCCGCGACGAGGCCGCGACCCGAAAGGCCGCCAGCGATCTCGCCGGCGCCACACGGGCCCTCGCGCGCGCGCGGCAGGTCGACGAGCACGACGCCGGGCTCCAGCAGGAGTTCGCGTCGCTCATCGTCGAGCGGCTCACGGCGGGCGAGGACGTGCCGGCGCAGGAGCGGACGGTCGGGGCGGAGCTCCTCGTCGGCCTCGCGGAGGTCTACGACGGCGAGCACGGGTTCGCGTACTCCGGCGGCGCGCTCGACATCCAGCCCGGCCATGATCGCGCGCTCCAGCTCTACGCCCACTATGCCCAGTCCCTCGAGCGGCAGGACGACCTCGCCGGTCGCTACCTCGCCTACGTCGAGGCAAACCCGAACGGCGCGATGGCCGCCGACGCCCGCTGGCTCCTCGCCGCGAGCTACGAGGGCGCGCAGCAGTACGACCACGCCATCCAGATGCTCGAGCCGCTGCGCGGCCTCGGCGACGAGCAGGCGACGGCGAAGCTCCGGGAGCTCTACGGGCGCACCGGACAGCCGATGCCGACGGTCCCGCCGCCGCCTCCGCAGCCGCAGGCGGCGCCAGCGGGCAAGGCGCGTCCGCCGGCTTCCCCGCAGACGGGGTCGGGCGCGGGACCGGCACCGGTGCCACATCGCGAGCGAGCCCCCGTCGCAGCGGAGAAGCTGCAGGGCGTCCTCGACGCGGCGCAGATGCTCGCCAACAAGGGCAAGCGTCCGGAGGCGTACACGAAGTACCGCGAGGTGCTCGAGTCCGACCCCGCGCACCCCGAGGCGCTGTCGTGGGTCGAAGACTACCTGCGCACGAAGCGCGACTACGCCTCGCTGCGGGACGTGCTGCTCGCAGCGGTACGCGCGCCGGGCGAGTCGGTGGAGGCCCGCAAGGAGCGGCTGCGCGAGGTCGCCGGGCTCTGCGAGGGGAACCTCCGCGACACCGACGGCGCGATCAACGCGTGGAAGCAGCTGCTCACGATCGACCGCGGCGACGACGGCGCACGGCAATCGCTGACGCGCCTGCTCGAGAAGACGCAGCGCTGGGACGACCTGGCGAACCTGCTCGAGCAGGAGGCGACCGCCGAGGGCGACCTCGAGAAGAAGATCGGGCTCGAGAAGAAGCTCGCCACGATGCAGGAGCAGAAGCGGCGCGACTTCGGCGCGGCGGCGGAGGCCTGGGGGCGCATCGCGAACCTGACGCCGGAGGACGACCGCGCGGTGGCGACCGCGTCGAAGATGTTCGAGAAGGCGGGCGCCATCGACCGCGCGGCTCAGGTCATCGCGGAGAGCGCGGCCGCGATCAACGACGTGCTGGCGCGCGGCGCGCTGCTCGAGCACCTCGGGGAGCTGCGCGAGCAGCTGAACGACCCGGGAGGGGCGGGCGAGGCGTACGCGGACGCCGCCGAGGCGCAGAAGAGCGCGAAGCTGTGGGAGGCCGCGGAGCGATGCTTCGTGGCCGCCGAGCGGTGGGACCGCGCGGGCCAGTCGGCGGTGCAGCGCGCCCACATGGCGGGCGACGCGAAGCAGCAGGCCCAGAGCTTCGCGCGCGGGGCGGACTACTTCGGGCGGGCGAACGACGACGCGAGCGTCGTCGCGAACCTCGAGCGGGCGACCGACCTCGATCCGACGAGCGACGAGTACGCCCGGCTGCTGACCGACCGCTACACGAGCGCCCAGAAGTGGGACGAGCTCGTCCAGCTGCTCGTCCGTCGCGGCGACCGGCTCACCGACCGCGCCGCGCGCGTCGCCATGCGCCGCCAGGCGGCGAACCTCTACGCGGGCCAGCTCTCCGACAAGGAGACCGCCCGCGAGATGTGGCTCAAGGTGCTCGAGGACGGCGACGACAAGGAGGCCCTCGAGCGGCTCATCGACGACGCCGTCGAGCGCGAAGATCACACCGAGGCGACGACGCTCCTGCGGCGCCTCGGCAACACCGCGGTCGACCGCGCGGAGCGGGCCCGCATCGCGCTGCGCGAGGCGGAGCTCCTGGCCGAAGGCGTGGGGGACGTCGACACCGCCATCGCCTGCTACGAGCGGATCCTCGCCGACCTCGACGCCACGTGCCGCCCGGCGCTCCAGGCGATCGCGGATCTCCAGGAGGCGCGCGACAACCCGGCCGCGGCGGCGGATGCCCTCGAGCGGGAGCTGAAGCTCGTCGCCGACGGGACGGAGCGCGGCCAGATCGCGGGGAGGCTGGCGCGGCTCTACGAGCAGCTCGGGGACGGCAAGAACGCCATCCGCGCGCTCGAGATCGTCCGCAAGGCCGACCTCGAGGACTTCGACGCGCTGACGCGCCTGTGCGATCTCTGCGAGAAGGCCGAGCTCTGGGACAAGGTCGCGGAGCTGCTGGCCCAGCGCATCGAGGTCGAGGCCGACGAGGCCGAGGTGAGCGTACTCACCAAGAAGCTCGCCGACATCCTGGCCGACAAGCTCGACCGGGGCGACGAGGCCCTCGCCGCGCTCACCGAGCTGGCCGACATGGGCGACCCCGCCATCCGCGAGGCGTACGTCGAGCTCGGCGATCGCCTCGGCTGGAGCGGAATCGTCGCGACCAAGCTGGTCGAATGGTGGTTCGAGGCGAAGCAGAGCGCGGAGCGACTGACGCACCTGCGCGGGGCCTTCCAGCGCTTCTCCGACGTGGGGCGGGAGCAGGACGCGGTGCGGGTCGCCTGCGAGATCGTGCGCAGCAAGGGCGCCGACCGGGAGCTCGCCGAGCGGCTCGAGCAGCTCGCGGTGAAGACGAACGACCTCGACGCCCTCGCCATCGCGCAGGACCTCTTGGTGCGGGAGCTCACGGGGCACGACCGCGCGCGCGAGCTCGTCCGGCAGGCCGAGTCCCGCGTGAAAGCGGGCGCCCCGCGCATCGAGGCGCTGCAGCACGGCGAGGCCGGGCTGACGAGCGTGCCGCCGGGTGAGGCCGAGGAGCTGCTCGTGAAGCTCGCGGCCATCGCCGAGAAGCAGAGCGAGGTCGTGGACCTCTACGAGCGGCAGATCTCGCGGTGCAAGGCGCCCGCGGACCGGGTACGCGCGCTCGCGCGAGCGGCGCAGGTCTCCGCCTCCAAGGGGCAGATCGACCGCGCCCGCGGGTTCCTGGAGCTGGCCCTCAGCGGCACGCCGACCGACGACACGCTGGCGGTGCTCGAGCAGGCCGCGCGCGACGGCGACGGCCAGACGGGCGGTGAGAGGCTGCGCCGCGCGCTGTGCGCGTCGATGGCGAACGGCGGACAGGGAGCGCGCGACGGCGGCAAGACGCGCGGCTCGCTGATGCGGCGCGCGGCGTCGATGGCCCACCGCGATCTCAACGACCTCGAGCAGGCGTTCACCTGGCTCGGCGACGCCCTAATCGCCCACGTCGATCCGCTGACCCTCGACGCGCTCGAGGGGCTCGCGCGCGAGGTCGGCGATCCGCGGCGTGCCGAGGCGACGCTGTCGCGCGCTCTCGGCGAGGTGTTCGATGGTCCGCTCGTGCGGCAGCTCCTCGCGCGACGCGCCAAGCTGCGGCGCGAGCAGCTCGACGACAAGCCCGGCGCGGGTGCCGACCTGAAGAAGCTCCACGATCTGTCGCCGAACGACCAGGCGGTGATGGACGAGCTGTCGGGGCTGCTCACCGAGCTCGGGGACTTCCGCGGGATGGTCCAGCTCTACGAGGACCAGATCCTCCGCGGCAAGGACATGAACGCGCGAGCGGAGCTCGCGCGCAAGGTCGCGCGCATGTGGGAGGAGCAGCTCGCGGACCCGCGCGAGGCGGCCGACGCGTGGCGCCGCGTCCTCCGGATGAAGCAGGCGGACGCCGAGGCGACGGCGGGGCTCGAGCGGGCCAAGTCGAACATGCTGAAGAAGCCGGAGCCCGGAGCCGAGCGCGAGGCCTACGCGCCGCCCCGGCTCCAGCCGTCCCTCCCGCCTCCGCCCAAGGTCGAGACGAAGCCGCCGGAGCCTAAGGCCGAGCCGCCCAAGGTGGACGTCAACAAGCTGACCGACCCCGCGCCGCCTCCCACGTCGTCCCTCCCGCCGGCGCCGAAGGTCGACCCACTCGCGGCAAGCATGCGCGCGGCCCTGGCGCCCGAGCCCGAGGAGCCCGACGCGGGGCACGGCGCGAACGACGTCGCCCCGGACGCGAATCGCCCACCCCGCCCCGAGGGGCTCTTCTTCCGCAGCTCCCTCGAAGAGGTGACGCTGAGCGCGCCAGGGACGCAGCCCGAGATGAAGCGGGCGACCCCGAGGAGCACGGTGAAGGCGAGGACGACTTCGAGGAGGAGGTCATCATCGCCGACGACCTCGCCGAGATGATCGACCTCGACGACGACGGGGCGCCGGCCACCGAAGAGTCGCCGGAGGAGCCGAAGCCCAAGCGCACCGTTCCGCCGCCTATCCCGCGGCAGTGAGCGAGTCGCCCGCGATGCGGGCGGTCGCGCCGAGGACGAATGCGTCGTTGAGGAGACCGTGCCCGAACGGCGCCCCGGCGAGCACCGGGACGCCCAGGTCCCGCGTTCGCTCCTCGATCACCTCGTCGACGGTGCGACCGTCGGCGCCCGGCGAGCAGCGGTCGAAGCCCCCGAAGACGACCGCGGAGACGCGCGCGAGGTGGCCGCCGAGCCGGAGCGACGTGAGCATCCGGTCGACGCGGTAGGGGGCCTCCGTGACGTCCTCGAGCGCAAGCACCGCTCCGTCGGGCACGACCAGTCGTCCGGCGGCCGCCATCGCGTGCACGAGCGAGAGGTTGCCGCCGACGAGCACGCCCTCCGCCGTTCCGGCGCGGAGCACTCGAAGGCCCCGCCACGAGGCCGCGGCGCGCGGGCGCTCCAGCGCGGCCAGCCACCGGGCCCGGGTCGCCGGCGTCACGTCCCGCCCGAGACCGGTGACGTTGGGCCCGTGCACCGAGGCGACCCCCGAGCGCCACGCCATCGCGTGCAGGACCGTCACGTCGCTGAAGCCGACGATCCACTTGGGCCGCCGGCCGAGCTCCTCCCAGGGAAGCGCGTCGACGACGCGGAGGGCACCGTAGCCTCCCCGGGCCGCGACGATGGCCTTCACCTCGGGATCGCGCATCGCCTGCGCGAGCTCCTCGGCCCTCCGCGCGTCGCTCCCGGCGAGGAACCCGTCGCGGCGGAGGATCCCGGGCCCGATTCGCAGGCGGTAGCGCTGGCGGAGCCACGCGAGGCCCCGCATGAGATCGTCGCGCGGGAACGGGCTGGACGGCGCCACGATCGCCACCCGGTCCCCGGGCGCCAGCGGCGGCGGCAGGGCCAGCATCGCGCCCGAGCATAACTCGTTGAATGCTGCGGCGCGGCGACCATAATGGCCGTCCCCGCCTTGGCGACCACCGCGTCCCGCGCCCTCGCTCGTCTCGACTCCGCTGCTCGCGGCGCACCGGGGCTCCTGCGCCGCCTCGTCGGCTCGGCGGAGCAGACCATCGACGAGATCCTCGAGCGGCTGCTCGGCGAGAGCTTCGACGAGCGCATGGCGCGCGTGCCGCTCGCCCTCGGGACGTCGGGCGTCGACCCCTTCGGCCTCGATCCGCAATGGGCGAAGTATGCCCTCTCGACGGTGGCGATGCTCCACCGCAAGTACTTCCGCAGCGAGGTGCACGGCATCGAGAACGTGCCCGAAGGGCGGGTGCTCCTCGTCGCCAACCACTCGGGGCAGGTGCCCCTCGACGGGGCCCTCATCGGCGCCGCCATGTTCATGGACGCCGAGCCGCCGCGCATCGTCCGCGCCATGGTCGAGAAGTGGGCGGTGAGCCTCCCCTTCGTGTCGCTCCTCTTCACGCGGATCGGCCAGGTGGTCGGCGTCCCCGAGAACGCGACGCGCCTGCTCGCGCAGGGCGAGGCGCTCCTCGTCTTCCCCGAGGGCGCCCGCGGCATCTCGAAGCCGTTCGACCAGCGCTACAAGCTGACCGAGTTCGGCCTGGGGTTCATGCGCCTCGCGATCGAGACCGACACGCCCATCGTCCCGGTGGCGGTCGTGGGCGCCGAGGAGCAATACGTCTCCTTCGCCAACGTCGACGCGCTCGCGAAGCTCTTTCGCATGCCGTCCTTCCCGATCATCCCGCAGCTGTTCCTGCCCGGCGGGCAGCTGCCCCTCCCGACGAAGTACCGGCTATGGTTCGGCGAGCCCATGCGCTTCTCGGGCGATCCCGACGACGACGACTCGGTCATCGACGAGAAGGTGTGGCTCGTGAAGCAGACCATCCAGTCGATGCTCAACCGTGGGCTCAAAGAGCGGAAGCACATCTTCTGGTGAGACTCGCGTGAGGAGAGGGCCTTGAGCGACACCGGCGGCGCCGTCCTCATCACGGGCATCTGCGGACGCCTCGGCAAGCACCTGGCGCGGGTGCTCCACCGCGAGCGGCGCGTGGTCGGCGTCGATCGCCGGCCGTTCACCGACAAGCCGAAGGACGTCGAGCACGCCCAGGTCGACGTCCGGCGGAAGAAGCTGAAGGACGTGTTCCGCGCCGGCGACATCGAGGCGGTCGTCCACCTCGGCGTGATGCACGATCCGCGCGCCTCCGCGGCCGACCACCACTCGTGGAACGTCGCCGGCTTCACCAAGCTCCTCGAGTACGTCGCGCAGTTCCAGATCCCGAAGCTCGTCGTCCTCTCGAGCGCCAACGTCTACGGCCCCCAGCCGCAGAACCCGCAGTTTCTCACCGAGGAGTCGCCGCTCCTCGGCGGCCAGAACTTCAGCGACATCCGCGACCTGGTCGAGGTCGACATGCTCGCGCAGAGCTTCTTCTGGAAGCTCCCCGAGACCGAGACCGTCATCCTCCGGCCGGTGCACATCCTCGGCGCGGTTCACAACGCGCCCTCGAACTTCCTCCGCCTCAACCCGGTGATGACCGTCATGGGCTTCGACCCGATGGCGCAGGTCATCCAGCAGGCCGACGTCGTCCACGCGCTCGAGCTCGCGCTGAGGCCCGGGATCCGCGGCATCTTCAACATCGCGGGCCCGGAGCCGGTGCCCCTCTCGCGCATGGTGAAGCTCCTCGACCGGCAGCGCCTCAGCGTCCCCTACTCGCTCGCGCGCGTCGTCCTCCGGCGCCTGTGGTCGCTGCGCCTGACGACGTTCCCGCCGCCCGAGCTGGACCACATCCGCTACGTCTGCATGGTCGACGACCGGCGGGCACGGCAGGTGCTCGGGTTCTCGCCGAGGATGTCGCTCGAGGACACCGTGCGCTCGGTCGACGAGGGGCGCTGGTAGTCAGCGCGCGCGGGTCATCTTCACGGTGATCGGCGATGCGCCCACCTTCACGAGCTTTCGCTCGAGCTTGTAGTCGGACTTCAGGAACGTGAGCAGGTGCTCGAACGTCGGGTCGGCCTGGTCGCCCGTGTACGTGATGTCGCACGGCGTCGCCTCGCACACGAGGTCGCCCTCTTCCTTCACCTTCGCGCCCGGCGGATCGGTCTCGACGTGGAGCATCGCGGTGACCTTCGGAGGCGGCGGGGCCGACGGCTTGGTCGGAGGCGGCGGCAACGCCACCGCCGACGGCGGCGCCGCGGCTGGCGGCGGGGTCTCTTGCCGCGTCAGCAGCGCCGCGGTCAGCGCCACGCCGACGACGGCCGCGACGGCCAGGATGAACAGCATGGTCCCCCGCCGCTGCTGGGCGGGCTGGCTCGGCGTCGTCGGTGCCGGGGCCATGAGCAGCGGCGAGGGCTGCCGCCCCGAGTCCGACTCGGTGGTCATCGCCCCGGGGCGGAGCTTCAGCGCCGTGATGAGCTCCTCCATCGAGGCGAAGCGATCCTCAGGCCGCTTCGCGAGGCACTTCATCACGACCGCCTCGAGCCCCGGCGGCAAGAGCACGTCGGGCGCGACCGACCCGATGGGCGGCGGCGGATCGGACACCTGCGCCATCATCGTGGAGAGCTCGGTGGCCCGGTCGAACGGCGGCTTGCCCGCGAGCATCGCGTAGAGCATCACCCCCACCGAGTAGATGTCCGTCCGCCCGTCGACCGCCTTGCCCTGCACTTGCTCGGGCGCCATGTAGCGCGGCGACCCCATGATCTGGCCGATCTGCGTGTGTTCCTGCTGCTCGGACTGCGAGGTCTCCTTCACGAGACCGAAGTCGAGGACCTTGACGAAGTCCGTGTCGTCGTCCTGCTCCACGAGGTAGATGTTGCCGGGCTTCATGTCGCGGTGCACGACGCCGAGCGTGTGCGCCTCGCGCAGGGCGCGGGCCGTCTGGCGCGTGATGTGGATGGCCCGCTCGGCGGAGATGGGACCGCTCTTCTTCAGCTCGTCGGAGAGCGAACGCCCTTCCAGGTACTCCATCGCGATGAAGCAGCGGCCGTCCTCGGTCTCGCCGTAGTCGAAGATCGTCACGACGTTCGGGTGGGTCAGCTTCGCGGCGGTGCTCGCCTCGAGCTGGAACCTTCGCGCGAACTCCCCGGCGTCCCCCGCCCCCGCCAGCCGCGGATCGAGGATCTTGATGGCGCAGGAACGCTTCATGCGCACCTGCTCGCCGAAGTAGACCTTGCCCATCCCACCGCGCGCGATGGCCCGCTCGATGCGCACCCGCTCCATGAGGACCGCGCCGAGGAGGGGATCGTCGTCGTCGCGCCCGGACGCCGTCACCGGCGGAGGCGTCGAGCTCGCCCGCGGGAGGCTGCCCCTCGACGGCGCCGCGTGCGCGTCCGGCGGCGGGGACGAGGGCTTCAGCACGTCGGCATCGGCGTCGATCTCCTCGATCTCCTGGACCTTCGGCTCGGATCCCCCCGTGGCGGGATCTGCGGACGCCGCAGGTGCAGCCGGTTTCGAGGGCACGTCGGGCATACTCCCCGTCAGCGTAACGCCGAACCCGGTTCAATGAAACGGTTAGAGACCCGTTCGGGGGGCCCGGCGCGAGGCTCGGCGCGACCTCACGAGGGGCGCGCGACGCTAGGAAGTGGGCGGGACAGGGCTTGAACCTGCGACCACCGGCTTGTAAGGCCAGCGCTCTACCGCTGAGCTACCCGCCCGGAAGAGGAGCGGAGCATGGCACCTTCACCGCGCCTTCGCGAGGAGATCCGCCCGCCGCTTCCTCGCCTCGATGGCGTAGAGGCGGAGCACCGCGATTGCGATCGACATCAGCACCGGGCCCACGATGAGGCCCTTCAGCCCGAACGCCTGCACCCCGCCCAGGAGCGACGCGAAGGTCAGGACCGACGGAAGGTGTCCCGATGCCCCGACGAGCTGCGGGCGGATGACGTAATCGGAGATGATGCCGACCACGACGGCGCCCCAGGCGAGCTCGAGAATGCCACGGGCGGGGTGACCGACGAGGATGAGGATGACCCCGACCGGGGCCCACACGATCGCGGCGCCGATGCCCGGAACGAGCGAGGCGACGGCGCACGCCGCCCCGAAGAACAGCGGCTCCGGCACGCCCGCGATCCAGAAGCCGAAGGTCGCCAGCGCCCCCTGCGCCAGACCGGTGCCGATGGTGCCGAGCAGCGTCGAGCGCCCCACGCTCCGGAACTCCGCGAGGAGGGCCGCGGTGTAGTCGGGACGGAGTGGGAAGGTCTCCTGCGCGCCGACGGCGATGGCCGCCCAGTTGCGGAGGATGAAGTGCATCGAGAGCATCGCGAAGAGGAGGGCGAGGGCCGAGCTCGCCGTCGCGGCGGCGATGACCTCGGCCACCGTCGCGGCTCCGGCGGCGACGGACTCCACGGCCGCACGCGCGCGCGAGCTGAGCTCGGCCGGCGGCAGGCCCAGACGGCTCGTCAGCCCACCGACCGCGCCCACGACGACTCCGCCGGGCCCTCCCGGACCGAGCGACGCGAGCCACTCCTGGGTGAGCGTCGTGGCCTTCGAGACGAGAAGCCATGCCAGCCCGCCGATGCCTCCCGCGACGGAGAGGATCGTCGCGAAGACGACCGCGAACGATGCCCACCGGACCCCGAGCCGGGGCTTCAGCCGCTCGAACGCGGGTTGCAGCGCGAAGGCCAGCAGGGTCCCGAGCAGGATCCCGACCCCCACCGGCATGACGATCCAGAAGATGGCCGCGACCGCGGCGATCGCCGCCCACCCGAGCGCCCGCCGCTCGGCCCGCGCCGCCTCGGTCGACGTCTCGCTCGAGCCCTGATCGCGCTCGGCCTTCTCGCCGGGCGAGAGCGGTGCCTTGGGGATCCCGGCGGTGGGGACGTCGGGAGGCATCGAGCCCCCATCCTCGCCCATTTCGAGCTCGCGCGTCAGCGCGCTCCCGCGTGCCACGGCGTGAACGCACCCGCCCGCGGCCCCTTGGCGTCGAGATCGAGCCAGCGGAGCATGATCGCGCGGCCGATGTGCACGCCGCCCGGCCGACGCATCACGCGCCGTACCGCCTCCGCCCCCGCGCGGTCCCCTCCCGCCTCGAGGCCCACGACGACGAGGTAGAGGTCCTCCACGTCGTCGTCCTTGGCGGGATCGACGCGCCTGGCCGCCGCCAGCGCCGCCTCTCGCCGGCCGTCGAGCGCGGCGAAGTACGCGTCGAGAATGGCCACCGAGTCGGGGAAGCCGGTCGTGCGGTACTCGTCGAGAGCCGCCTGTGCGTACTGGATGAGCGCTTGCTTCGCGCTGCCGGTGCGCGACTCGGCGAGCATCCGCGTGAGATAGGCGCGGTGCCAGCGGTCCTTCTGGAAGGCCAGCGTCGCGCGCCGCTCCGGGTCCCACGTGCCGCGCGCCGCGGCGAGCGTCGCCTGGTCGTTTTCGGCCAGGGCCGCGGCCGGATCGCCCTGAGCCTCGCGGATCATCATCATCGCGTTGTGGGACCAGAACTCGTCCGCGAGCTCCGGGTGCCGCGCCAGGAGCGGCATCACGTCCACGAACGCCGCCGCGGCGGCCTCGAAGTCGCCTGCGTAGGCGGAGCGCTCCGCGCGCTCGTGCGCCGCGAGGAAGGCGCGGTGTGCTTCTTCGCCGCCATCCGGCGGTGAAGGATGCGTGGGCGGAGGCGGTGGCGGTGGCGGGGACGTCGGCGCCGCGCTGCTCGGAGGAGCCGCCGGCGCGGCGAGGGCGACCGGAGGGCACGTCGTCGCGGGCGCGAGCGGAGGGGCCGCCGCGGGGGCGACCGGCGCCGGCGCACACGAGGCCGCGAGGGGCGCCACGAGGAGAACGGCGAGGACGGCGAGACGGCGAGGTCGCATGCGACGCCAAGAGTACCTACCATGGTCGGGGCATGCGGCCGATCGTCCCCGTGGCGCCCCTCGTCGCGCTCCTCGTGGTCCTCGCGGCGGGCGCCGCGCAGGCCGACGTGCTGCCCGATCCGGACTCTGCCGATGCGCACTGCTCGCTCGGCGAACAGTGTCCCGCCGGGGTCGAGTGCCCGGCGGGGCTGCGTCAGGACGCCGGCGCCGTCCAGGCTTGCATCGATGCGACCAAAGCCAAGGGGCTCGCCTACCGCTGCCATCGCGGCGGCAACTACTTCGGCACCTCCGTCTATTGCTCGCCCGACGCGGGGGGCTCGTGGACCCCGCCCGCGCCGAGCCCTCC
>JBEKGQ010000364.1:0-7223 GCA_050012715.1 Polyangiaceae bacterium | reverse complement strand
ACGCCCACGCGCGCGCGCTCGGGGACCTCGACTCGGTCGCCGCCGTCGCGGATCTCGCCGCGGAGCGCTCGCGCCCGGTGCGCCTCGCCATCGTCGGCGAGTTCAACGCCGGCAAGAGCACCTTCATCAACGCGCTCATCGGCGCCGACGTCGCGCCCACCGGCGTCCTCCCGACGACCGCCACGCTGCACCACCTGCGCTGGGCGCCCGACCGCTACGCGCGCATCTCCTTCGCCGTCGGCCACGAGCCGCCCGAGCGCATCGTCGGCCTGGACGATCTGCGCGCGACGTTGAAGACCCTCGACGCGGCGACCATCCGCCGCGTGGAGCTGCTCATGCCGCTCCCTTTCCTCGTGCGCGTCGAGATCCTCGACACCCCCGGCTTCAACGCGCCCGACGAGCACCACACGCGGGTCGCGCGCGGGGCCTTCGAGGAGGCCGACGTGGCGGTCTGGCTCCTCGACGCGTCGCAGCCGATGAAGCAGAGCGAGCGCGCCGTCCTCGAGGAGGCGAGGCGCGCGAGGCTCCCGGTGCAGATGCTCGTCAACAAGGCGGACCGGCTCGGGCCGGCCGACCTCGCGAAGGTGATGGCGACGGTCGACGAGGCGCTGGCCGAGACGGGCATCCCGTCGTGGGCGCCGCCGCTGGCGCTCTCGGCGAAGAAGGCGCTCGCGGGGAAGCTCGGCGACGCGGCGGCGCTGGAGGCCTCGGGCTGGGCCGCGGTGCAGGCGCTGCTCGACGAGCGCATCGTCGCCCGCAGCGACGAGCTGAAGGAGCGCTCGCTGCGGCGGAGGGCCGCGCGCGTCGTCGCGCGCCTGGCGTCGCAAGCGGAGGCGCAGGCGGCCGAGCAGCGGCGCGAGGACGAGGCCCGCGCGGCGAAGGCGCACGCGGTGGGGCAAGCGGCGGGGAAGCTCGAGCGCGACGCGGAGGCGATCGCCGAGGATCTCGCGAAGTCGCTCGCGCCGGCGGCGGAGGCGTGGGCGCGCGATCTCGAGCTGGTCTTCATCGGTCGCGACCGCGCCGCCGCCACGACCGACCCGGTGCTCGCGAGCTACCGCGTCGATCGCGCCCTCGCGACGCTCGCCGCCCCGCTCGCCCGCGCCCTCGCGTCGCTCGGCCCCGAGGCGGGCCTCTCGCCGGCGCAGCTGACGCCGTTCACCCGCGCCCTCGTCCGCGCCGTCGCGTCGACGGCGCCGCCCGATCCGGCGGCCCTGCTGCCGCCGCTCGCGCGCGCGGCGGTGGCGACCCTCGTCGAGCAGCTCTTTGCCCTTTCCGTCGCCTCCGCCGAGCCCTCGCGCGCGACGGGCCTCGTCCGCGAGCTCCACGCTCTCGGCGCGGCGCTCGCCTGATGGCGCTACACTGTCCCCGTGCGCCGCGCCCTCGTGCCTCTCCTCGCCCTCGCGGCGACGCTTCTGCCGGCGCCGGTCGCGGCCGAGCCGATCCTCGGCGTCGGCGGGGACCCGACGGTGTCACTCCAGGCCGACCGGCTCGACATCGACATCCTCGCGGGCGAGGCGACCCTGACCGGCAAGGTGACCCTCTCGAAGGGCGACCTCGTCGTCAACTGCCCGCGCATCGATCTCCGCTTCGACCACTCGCCGCACCTCACGTGGGCCAAGGGCTCCGGCGGCGTCACGGCGGACGTCCGCGGCGTGCACGCCGAGGCGCCGTCGGCGGAGCTCGACTTCACGAAGCAGGTGCTCGACCTCCGCGGCGGGGTGAAGCTCTCGCGCGGCCAGGGCTGGCTCACCGCCGACACCGCGCGCATCGAGATCCCCACCGCGAAGGTCTCCCTGACCCAGGTGAAGGGCTCCATCCCGGTGGCGAAGGCGCCGTAGGTCGAGCGAGCGTTGAGCGAGCCCGGCATCGCCGCCAGGGGGGTGCACGTCGTTCTCGGGGGCAAGGCCATCCTGCGGGGGGTGGACCTCGTGGCGCGCCCGGGGGAGGTGCTCGGCGTGCTGGGCCCGTCGGGCGCGGGGAAGTCGACGCTGTTCCGCGTGCTCGTCGGCGAGACCGTCCCGGAGGCCGGCACGATCGAGCTTCACGGGACGCCGGTGACGGGGTGGCCGCTCTGGCGGCGGGCGCGCGCCGGCGTGGGTTACGTGCCGCAGGGGCCGAGCGTCCTGTGGGACCTGACGGTGCGGGAGAACCTCGACGCGTTCCGCGCCATCGCGCGCCTGCCGCGGGAAGACGCGCGCGCGGCGGCATCGCGCGTGGGGCTCGAGGAGCGGCTCGAGGTTCGCGCCGGGGAGCTCTCGGGCGGCGAGCGCCGACGGCTCGAGCTGGCGCGGGCCGTGACGCGCCCCTCGGGGTCGGCGCCGCGCGTGCTGGTGTGCGACGAGCCCTTCGCCGGGGTCGACCCGGCCGGGGCGGCGAGGCTGGGGGAACTCCTCAGGGACCTGGCTGAGCAAGGGGCGGCGGTGCTCCTGGCGGATCACCACGTGACCGAGGCGCTGCGGGTCTGCTCGCGCGCCCTCCTGCTCCTCGACGGCGCGGTCGCGGTGTCGGCTTCCGCGGCGGAGTTTCCGGACCACCCCCTCGTCAAGGGCCGCTACCTGGGGACCCTCGGCAGCACGGACCCGGCGGACACCGCCGAGACCGCCAGCGGCTCACCCGACAGCCCGCAAACGTAGCATTGTCACTCGGCTTTCTGAGCGAATTCGACCGCTGGCACGGAAATGGCTCGATGGGAGCTGCCAGGGGCCCGACCCGGTGTTAGCTCTTAGGCAAGCAAGGGTCATCCCATGGAGATCAAACAGCAGCTCAGGATGAGCCAGCAGCTCGTGATGACGCCGCAGCTGCAGCAGGCCATCCGCCTCCTGCAGCTCTCGCGCCTGGAGCTGATCGACGAGATCCGGAAGGAGCTCGACGCGAACCCGGTCCTCGCCGACGAGGAGATCGACCCGCGGGCGCGATCCGCGGCCGACGGAAAGCCCGGCGAGGTCCTCATGGACCACCCCGCGCCGGACTCCCCCGCGATGTCGTCCGAGAAGGCCGCGGTGTCGGACCTCGACAAGCGCGCCGACGACAAGCGCGTGCAGGAGATCGACTGGGAGCAGTTCCTCGAGAATCGCACCCAGCAGCAGGCGCTCCCGAGCAACCGCGGGGGCTTCGAGGAGCTGCCGCCGATCGAGCAGAACCTGACGAAGAACCTCTCGCTCGTCGACCACCTGCGCTGGCAGCTGCAGATGAGCGACTTCACCGACGAGGAGAAGCGGTTCGCCGAGCTCGTGATGGGCAACCTGAACGACAACGGCTTCCTCGATCTGGCCGGTACGGAGCGGGAGAACGGCGAGAAGACGCCGGACCTGACGATCGAGGACCTCGCGCGCGAGGTGCCGATGGATCCGGAGGACGCCGAGTGCGTCCTCCGCGAGATGCAGGAGTGGGACCCGTGCGGCGTCTGCTCGCGGTCGCTCCAGGAGTGCCTGCACGTCCAGGCCGAGGTCTACGGCTACGACGACCTCGAGCTGACGATGATCGACAAGCACCTCCACAACCTGGAGAAGCACAACTACGCGGCGATCGCGCGCGATCTGAAGGTCACCGTCGAAGAGGTCTACGAGGCGGTCAAGCAGATCCAGAAGCTCGAGAGCCGCCCGGCGCGGAACTTCACGGAGACGGACGACAAGACCATCGCCATCACCCCCGACGTCTACGTCATCAAGGACTCCGAGAAGTTCATCGTCAGCGACAACGACCGCGGCGTTCAGCGCCTCTACATCAACGAGACGCTGACGAAGCAGCTCCTCAAGGACCCGCAGGCGAAGGACTTCATCGGCGAGAAGCTCCGGAACGCGCAGTGGCTCATCCGCGCCATCGAGCAGCGGCGGAAGACGATCATCCGCGTCACCGAGTGCATCGTCGAGAAGCAGCGCGACTTCTTCGAGAAGGGCGTCTCGTTCCTCAAGCCGATGATCCTCCGCGACGTGGCGGAGGCGGTCGGCATGCACGAGTCGACGATCAGCCGCGTGACGACCAACAAGTACGTCCACACGCCGCAGGGCCTCTTCGAGCTGAAGTACTTCTTCAACTCGTCGATCCGGCGCATGGCCGAGGACGACATCGCCAGCGAGAGCGTCAAGCAGGCGATCAAGAAGATCATCGAGGAGGAGGACAAGCAGCTCCCCCTGTCGGACCAGCAGATCGTGGAGCTCCTCGCCAAGCGGGACGGTATCCAGATAGCGCGCCGGACGGTGGCCAAGTATCGGGAGATGCTTGGGATTCTATCGTCGAGCAAGCGCAAGAAGCTGTTCTAGAGCGGGCGTCCCGTCTCTTGGCGTCTCCCCGCACGAATGTTCGGTGGAGACGGTATCCACCCGTGACGCTGGTGTTACGATTCAGCCATGGCGCGGGAAGAGCGGGCGTCGCTTGGAGGTAGGAGCTTCTGAAACCGAATGGGCGGGCGCGCTGCGGCCGTCGCCGCAGCGTGTTGTGAACGCTGAGCACGCGGCAGGAGGCCGGACCTCATGAACATCGCAGTCACGTTTCGTCACATGGACGCGACCGAGTCGGTCAAGGGTTATGCGACGGAAAAGGTCGCGCGGATGCAGCGCTTGCTTCGGGCACCGATGAAGTGCCAGGTCACCTTCAGCTGTCAGCAGGATCGGCTTCACAAGGTAGAGCTCGAGATTCACTCCGGCCCCGCGCACTTCCACGCCCACGAGACGAGCGAGGACATGTACGCGTCGATCGACAAGGTGCTCGACAAGGTCGAGCGGCAGATCGTCAGCGCCAAGGAGGCGGTGACGGCGAAGAAGAAGGGGGGCGAGCGCGCCTCGCAGCACCTCCTCCCCGACGCCGGCGAAGATTGATTGGGTGCGGGGGGGCCCCGTCTCGATCTAGAGTCGTACTCCGAGCCCCCCATGCGCCTCACCGAACTTCTGTCCGAGGAGCGGGTCGCGATCCGTCATCACGACGGGACGCACCCGCTCGACAAACCCGCGACGCTGAAGACCCTCGCGGACATGCTGGCCCGGGGCGCCCACGCGGACGTCGCCGCGGTCGAGCGGGTGCTGACCGAGCGCGAGCAGCTGCAGTCGACGGGCATCGGCGAGGGGGTCGCCATCCCGCACGGGGCGCTGCCGCAGCTGGAGACCCAGTTCGCGAGCCTGCTCATCGTGCCCGAGGGCGTCGACTTCGCCGCGATCGACGGGTTGCCGGTGAACATCCTCTTCGCGGTCATCACGCCGAAGCGCGCGACCGGCGAGCACCTGAAGACGCTGGCTCGCGTCTCGCGCGTGCTGCGCAACAAGGCCTTCCGGGAGCGCCTCATCGCAGCCGCGAGCCCGAAAGAAGGGTACGCTCTCATCTCGAACGAGGAGGGGGATCGCTGACGCGACGCGCGTCGCCGCGAGCGAACGCGCGACCTGCGGCATCGAAGCGATAAAGCCGAGATGGGGGAGAGCAAGCGCGAGCCCGGCGCCCAGGGCGACACGATCCCGGAGCTGACCGTCCGTCAGCTCGTCGAGGATCCGCAGATGGCGATCGACCTCCGGCGGGTCGCCGGTGAGGCCGGGCTCGACCGGCCGCTGCGGCACCCGCGGGTGCAGAAGAACGGGCTGGCCCTGGCCGGGCACTTCCACGGCGTCGTCCCGACGCGGGTGCAGCTCCTCGGCGAGACCGAGCTCTCCTACCTGGACTCGCTGAGCCACGAGGGACGGAGCGTCGCGGCGCGGGGCTATTTCTCGATGGGGCTCTCGTGCGTCATCATCACCGGGGGCCACGAGCCCCCCAAGGCGCTGGCCTCGGCGGCCGAAGCCACCGGGACGCCGCTCTTCACGACGAGCGCCCGGTCGAGCCGCACCATCAACGCGCTCCACGCGGTGCTCGACGACCGCCTGGCGCCGCACACGCGCCTCCACGGGGTGCTGGTCGACGTGTTCGGCGTGGGCATTCTCCTCGTCGGCAAGAGCGGCATCGGCAAGAGCGAGTGCGCGATGGAGCTCGTGATGCGCGGCCACCGCCTCGTGGCCGACGACGTGGTGCTTTGCGACTGGCGGCCGCCCGGCCTGGTCTTCGGGCAGCCGGCGGAGCTCTTGCGCCACCACATCGAGATCCGCGGCCTCGGCGTGCTCGACCTGCGGCAGCTCTTCGGCATCACCGCGGTGCGCGACCGCAAGCGCATCTCCATCGTCGTCCGCCTCTGCGAGTGGAAGGACGAGGAGGAGTTCGACCGCCTGGGGGTGGAGGAGCGCTTCCACGTCATCCTCGGGACGCCGATCCGCGAGCTGCGGGTCCCGGTCCGGCCGGGCCGCGACATGGGCAGCATCATCGAGATGGCGGCGCGCAACGAGATGCTGCGGCGCGACGGCGCGTCGACGGCGCACGACTTCCTCGAGCGGATCGAATCGCACATGACGACGCGGCCCGCGCTGGACCACGACGACCCCGACGGTCCCGACTCGATGGCGCCCCCGCCCACGACGGCGCCGTCGGCCGACGGCGCGAAGTCCTCGACTCCCCTGCCCTCGTGGTCGACCCTGATGCCCCAGGCCTCGGGGACCGAGAGCTCGGCGTGGATCCCCGCCGTGCGCCCCCGGCTGAAGGGGGACGAATGACGGACGAGAATACGGCGCGCGCGACGGTGGTCATCGTGACCGGCCTGTCCGGCGCGGGAAAGTCGCAGGCGCTGAACGCGCTGGAGGACCTGGGGTTCTTCTGCGTCGACAACCTGCCGACGGTGCTGGCGCCGCAGGCGGTCGCCCTGTGCGAGCGCGGCGGGATGACGCGGGTCGCGCTCGGCATCGACGTCCGCGTGCGGGCGTTCCTCGGCGAGGTGGGGAGCGTCCTGCAGCTGCTCCAGGCCGGCGGGCAGCGCGACGTGCAGGTGCTCTTCTTCGACGCGAACGACGAGCGGCTGCTCCACCGCTTCAGCGAGTCGCGGCGGCCGCACCCGCTGTCGGCGGAGAGCGGCCACGAAGGCGCGCTCGCGGTGCTCGACGGCGTCCGCATCGAGCGCGAGCGGCTCGCGCCCCTGCGCGCGATCGCCACCCGCGTCATCGACACGACGAACACCAGCGTGCACGACCTCCGCCGCATCATGGTCGCGCACTTCGGCCCGGCGTCCGGGGAGGCGCCGCGCATGGTGACGCGCATCGTGTCCTTCGGCTTCAAGTACGGCACTCCCGTCGACGCGGACGTGGTGCTCGACGTGCGGTTCCTCGAGAACCCCTACTTCGTCCCGGAGCTCAAGCCGCTGACCGGCCTCGATGAGCCGGTGG
>JBEKGQ010000363.1:0-7227 GCA_050012715.1 Polyangiaceae bacterium | reverse complement strand
CGCGCCCTGCTCGCCCTGGGGTCCCGCGAGTGGGCCCCCGCAGACGCCTCGGCCCCGGTGGCCGACGTGGAAGCATCGGTCGCGTCGTCGCCGCCCGGCCCCCTGCGGATCGCGGTTCTCCTCTCGGACGCAGGCGCCGCTCTCGCCGGGCGGGCGAATGGTCGACCTCTGGCCGAGGCGGCCCGGTCGGAGGGTGAGGTCCGCTGGCTGGAAGGCGGCGCCCCGGCCCTCCTCCGGACGACGCTCGATCTCCACGCGTCGAGCGGGTCCGTCCTGGGCGTCTGGGTGCTCGGCGCCGGCCCCCGTCTTACCGGGCGACTTGATTGAAAAGCCGGGATGGCGCAAATAGTGTCGCCCAAACTCGAGGAGCCTCCCTTGCCCGACGACGAGCAGCCCAAGAACGACCCCAGCGCCGACGAGACGAGCGCGACCGAACCGCGCGCGTCCGGGAGCAGTGCGCCGGACGAGGGGGCCGCCGAGGACAAGTTCCGTCCCGAGGCCATCGCGGAGCGCGTCGCCGCGATGGGCGAAGAGACGGACATCGATCGCATCGCCCGCGAGGAGGAGAAGAAGCTCAGCGAGCGAAAGAAGGGCAAGAAGGGCAAGAAGGGGCTCGAAGCCGCGGCGTCCAAGCGGCTGTCGAAGATCGGCGAGGTGAAGGTCAAGCGGCCGTCGCTCGTCGCCGACGCGGCGCTGTCGCCCGACGCCGATCCGCTGCTCGAGCGCACCGCACGCCTGACGAAGTGGATCAAGGAGCACCGGCAGACGTTCGGCGGGGTCGTCGTGGTGGCCCTCCTCGGCCTGGGCGGTGCCCTCGGCTACACGTACTGGCAGGGCAAGCACGAGGCGGATGCCTCGGCGATGCTCGCCCAGGCGTTCGCCGACGAGCACGGCCACGTCTCCGACAAGGCGGACGACGACGACGACGAGGCGAAGGCCCGTCAGCTCTACCCGACGTTCAAGACGGCCGACGCCCGACGTGACGCGGCCATCGCGAAGTACAAGGAAGTGGAGTCGAAGTTCGCGGGGACCGGCGCGGCGATTCTCGCGCGCCTGGCCGAGGCGGGGCTGCTGCTCGACAAGGGCGACGCGAAGGGCGCGTCAGAGGCCTACGACGAGGTGAAGGCCTCGCCGCTGGCGCAGGCCGACGGCGAGGTGCGGGGAAGGGCGCTCGAAGGGATCGGCTTCGCGGCCGAGCTCCTCGCGCAGACCGACGCGGCGGGCAAGGACGGCCATCTCGACGCGGCGCTCGCGGCCTTCAAGCAGCTCGCCGACGTCGACCTGAAGGGCTTCAAGGAGCTCGGGCAGTACCACGAGGCGCGCGTCCTCCAGGCGAAGGGCGACAAGGCCAAGGCGGTCGAGCTGCTGAAGGAAGTGCAGAAGAAGGTCTCCGAGCCGGGAAGCGACCACCCGTACTCGTACCTGGAGTACGTCGTGGAGGATCGGCTCCGGGCCCTGGATCCGAGCGCGCTCCCGCCGAAACCGAAGGGAACGCACGGCGCCGGCGGTCCCGGCGGGGACGTCGACATGAACGACCCGCAGATCCAGGAGCTCATCCGGAAGCTCCAGCAGCAACAGGGCGGTGCGGGCGGCGGCGGTGGGGCTCCGATGCCGATGCCGGCTCCGGGCGGACCGAAGTGACGTTCCGAGGCGTGGCGCGAGCGGCCGTCCTGCTGGCCGGGACCGTGGTCGCGGGGGGATGCGCCACGCTCGAGACGAGCAACGATCACGTCAATCCCGACAACCCGCTCTGGTACCAGCGCCCCAACGGGGCGATCCACGTCCTCTTCCGGCGAGAGCTGACCGCGAGCTCACGCGCCGTCGGGGAGCCGTACGAACGTGGCCGCGGCGAGCTCGACCCGGACCACGGGCGGATGTTCCTGGGGACGAGCGACCACGGGATGTACGCGCTCCGGGCGAGCGACGGCAGCACCATCTGGCGGTACGAGACGCTCGGCGCGGTGCAGTCGGAGGCGCTCTACGACGAGGAGCTCGACGTCGTCTATTTCGGCTCGAACGACGGCGCGCTGTACGCGGTTCACGCGTCGGACGGCGCCCTCGTGTGGCGCTACGACAGCGGCGGCGAGATCACGCGCAAACCCGTCCTGGGCGGCGAGATGCTCTACTTCGCGAACGGCGCCGACAACCTCTTCGCGGTCGACCGGCGCAGCGGCAAGCCGCTCTGGCACGTGCACCGGACGTCGGCGCTCGGCATGGAGGTCAGCGGCTACGCCGGTCCCGCGCTCGACCAGGGCGCGGTGTTCTTCGCGTTCTCCGACGGGCACGTGGGCGCTTACGACGCACGCGACGGGAGCGAGCGCTGGACGCCGGTGGATCTGTCGGCGGAGGCGGAGCAGTCGCAGGGCGGCGAGGCGCTGCGCTACCTCGACGTCGACACGACGCCCGTTCCGCACGACCTCGGGGCGGCGGGTCGGGTCATCTACGTGGCCAGCTACGCGGGCGGGGTCTACGCGCTCGACGAGGAGCGCGGCGCGCCGCTCTGGAAGAACGAAAAGGCCGTCGGCGTGACGGAGCTCGCTCTGTGGCGCGAGCCGGCCCACGCGCCGGTTCCGGGCGACCCCCAGTACGTCCCCGGAGGACCGGTCGTCCCGCCGCGCGAGATGCTCTTCGCGTCGAGCGGGGTCAGCGGCCTCTGGGCGCTCGATCCCGCCACCGGCCGCAAGCTCTGGCGCGTGCCGGTACCCGAAGGCGGAATCACGGCCCCGGTGCCGCTGGCCGGCGCGCTTCTCGTGGGCACGACGCGGTACGGAGCGTTCCTGCTGTCGCCGCTGAACGGTCGACCCATCGACGGGATCGACCTCGGCTCGGGGTTCTCCCAGACGCCCGCGGCGTTCGGCAACCGGGCCTACTTGCTCACCAACGGCGGCACGCTCCTCGGGGTGCAGGTGGAGCCACCGACGCCGCCTTCCGCGCCGTAGCGAGGCGAGGACACCGGGAAAGGCCGGCTCCTTTCGCCTAGTTAGCGCCGGTAAGGGGCATTATGTGATGTGAGAGGAAGGGTCGGTCTCGTTCGATTCGACCGCCGGCCCCAGCGCTTCGCTCACGAGCTTCGACGGCTCTTCGCTCGCCACGCACCAGAGCTGGTGCGACGCGCGCGTCGCGCCCACGTAGAGCGCGTGCCGCGCCGGCGGGTTCACCGGATAGCTCGACTCCGTCGTCTCGAGGAGCACCACCTCGTCGAACTCGAGGCCCTTGGTCTGCCGCACGTCGGTCACGTCGACGCCCGGGTCCCACGAGAAGTCCTGCTTCGCCACGCGCCGCACGTTGGGCACCTCGGCGCGCTCGAGGCCCTCGAAGTACACCTCGGCCTGCTGCGGGAACCTCGCCACCAGCGCCACGTTGGCGTCCGGCTCGTCACGGGCCAGCTGCTTCAGCACCTCGGAAAGCCACGCCACCGCCTCTCCCGGCGACGCGAAGCCGAAGAGCTCCACCGGCGGCCCTTGCCGCGTCGTCACCGGCACCTCGTCGTGCGCCAGCGGCCCGAGGATGGCGCGGGCGAAGTCCGTGATCTCCGCCGTCGACCGGTAGCTCACCTTGAGCGGCTCGATCTTCGTGTGCGGCACGCCCAGGCTGTCGAGCAGCGCGTTCCAGTCGAACTCGCCGCGATCGTCGCCGTCATCGAGCATTCGCTGCGCCACGTCACCCGCCAGCGTGATGCAGCGGTCCTTCCCGGTGAGCTCCAGCACGACGCGAAGCTCGACCGGGCTCGCGTCCTGCACCTCGTCGACGAAGGCGTGGGCGAAGCGGATGGGCTTCCCCTCGCCGTCCACGATCGGCCCCCGCAGCACCTGCCAGCATCGCAGCAAGAGCGCCCGGTCCTCCCCGTCGAGGTGCGGCTCCTCGCCGTCGCGCTCGCCCTCGGACCGCACGCGCGTCTGCCGCACGCACCACGCGTGCACCTGCTCGAGCTGCCCCGGCCCGAAGCCCGGCACGCCCTCGAACGTCTCGGCCAGTGCCTCGCGCGACGTGAGAAGCTCGTCCCACAGCCCCGCCACCGAGCGCGTCTCGTGGCGCAGCTGGGTCCCCAGCTGCTCGAGCGCGCTCCGCGTCACGTCCGGCAGTCCGGCCGCCGGCGCCACCCCGGAGAGCTGCCGCTTGCCCGCCAGCCACGAGGCCAGCACCGACACCCTCGCGTCCGGCGGCGAGCCGTCCCCCGTGGCCTCCCAGGCCGCGACCACGAGCTGCCCCTCGGGCCACTTGCCCATCGACGCCCGCAGCCGCGCATCGACCGTATCGCGCACCCGCGCCGCGAGACGCTCGATGCCCCGCAGCATGGCCCCGTGGGACTTCGCCCGCGACACCACCGGCGGCGTCTCGTCGCTCGTGCGGACCGGCAGCTTCGGGAACATCTGCCCCACGAGCCGCGTCGCGAAGCGCGCGAACGTCGTCACCGGCACGCCCTCGACGCCCAGCGACGGCAGCACCCGCGACACGTAGTGGATGAGCGCCTCGTTCGGCACCATCACGACCATGCGATCCGGCTGGAAGCGCTGCGGCTCGCTGAAGGCCAGGTAGGCCACCCGGTGCAGGCCGACCGTCGTCTTGCCGCTCCCGGCGCTCCCCTGGATCGCGACGAGCCCCGCGCTCTCCTTGGCGATGAGGCTGTACTGCTGCTCATCGAGCATCGCCGCGATCGCCGGCAAGTGCTTGTCCTGCCGGACCTGCCCGTCGGCCCCGACGCCGAGCCGCGCTCCCTGGGCCACGCCCTGACGCGCCGCCCAGCGCTTCTCCGTCTCCAGGCGTGCCTTGTGCTCCCCGACGCGCTTCCAGCGGCCGTCACGCCCGCGCACGAACGTGCCCTGCGGCGACGAGACGCGAACGAGCT
Organism: Polyangiaceae bacterium; assembly: GCA_050012715.1. Classification (GTDB taxonomy): domain Bacteria; phylum Myxococcota_A; class Polyangia; order Polyangiales; family Polyangiaceae; genus Palsa-1150. The sequence continues at coordinate 2,381 of JBEKGQ010000363.1, read as the reverse complement.
CGCCCCCGACGATGCTCACCCCGCGCCGCACCAGCATCGAGCCCTCGATGACGCGGCTCCCGAGCTCCTCCTCGTAGTCGTCCCCCTCGCCGTAGCGGTAATAGATGCGGCTCACCGGCGCGTGGCGCCAGTCGACGATGCGGATCCCCTCCCCCGAGTCGACGTACGACCGCGCCCCGATGAGCACGTCGCGCTTGCGCGTCGCCGCCATCCCGGGCCGGCGCTCGGCCGGCGGCACGCTCTCCTCGAGGCGCATGTGACCGAAGTAGGGCGTCGTCCGGTCGACCGAGCCGCTGATGCTCCGGCCGCGCTGGCCCCGCAAGGCGGCGAGGTGGTGCATCTGCTCGAAGAGCGCGGGAAGATCCTCCGGCTTGGCGACCGAGACGTCGTCGCGCAGCTCGAGCATGCGCTCCTCGTCGAGCCGCCGCCCCCGCGCGGCCGACACGTCGGCCCCGGCGCTGGCGTCGAGCGCGCCGAGCACCGTGGTCAGGAGCTTCCGCTCCTCGCGGACGACGCGGGTGCCTTCGGGGTCGTCCTCGAGCCCGGGAACGGGCTCGGGGTCGGGGGTGATGGGACGGGTCGACTGCGCCACGGCGAAGGGGACTATCTGAGTCGGCGGCTTGCCCGTGTCAACACCCGCTCCGGTCGAGGTGCGCCTACAGGATGAACTGATCCCCGAGCGCGCAGACCGTCAGATTCAGGCCCTTGAGGCGCGCGCACTCCCGCTCGACCACGGTCTGAAAGCTCGGCTTGATGTGGTAGAGGAGCGTCGGCAGCTCCTTCACCCGCTGGCGCCCCGGGTGGCGGCCGAGCTTCGCCATGTCCTTCGCCAGCGTCTCGGGCGTGTGGTGCCCGCTGACCCGCGCCAGGCGCGCCTCGGCGTTGGGAAAGCTCACCTCCATCAGCAGCGCCTTCAGCGGCTCGGTCTCCGCCAGGACCTCCCAGAACCGGTCCGTCGGCCCCGTGTCCCCGCTGTAGGCCAGCACGCCGTCCGGCCCGCGCACGGTGAAGCCGCACGTCTCGATGGTGTGGCTCACCGGGATGGCGTTCACCTCGTACCCCGCCAGCGCGATGGGCTTCTCGAACTTGAGCTCCAGGTACTTGATCGCCGGGCGGCGCGTGCCGGGGAGCTTCGAGAAGTCCGGCCACAGCAGGTCGTTGAAGAAGTGCTTCTTGAGAATCGAGATGGTCTGCCGGGTCCCCGCGATGGTCAGCGGCTCGGCGCCGTTCTGCAGCCGGTTGTCCGCGATGGTCGCGAGGTCGCGCACGTGATCGAGGTGCGCGTGGCTCACGAGCACCGCCTCGAGGGCGCACTGCGCGCCGAGCTCCATGCCGCTCGTCAGCGAGCCGGCGTCGATCGCGACGCGCTCGTCGATCACGAACGCGCTCGTCTTGTGTCGGGGAGTCTCGCCGCCGTGGCAGCCGATGACGCGAAGGTCCAAGGTCGCTCGCCCTCAGGCCTCGAACCGGCGCGGCATCTCGAGGAACTCCATGAACTCGAGCAAGCGAGGCAGATCCATGATGACGATCGCCGTCCCTCCGCCGGGCACCTCGTCCTCCGTCGCGATGTGCAGCCGCCCGAGACGCGACAGGACCTCGCGCACCTGCGACTCCTCGACCCCGACCTCGCGCGCGAGGTCCGCCGCGGACGAGTGAATCCGCACGCCGAGCCCCGTCTCCTCCCCGAACGCCTCCGCGTGGCGCTTGAGTCCGAGGAGGACCCGCGCCTTCGGATCGGGGTTCAAGAGGAGCTGGATCATCTCGTCCGCCGAGTCGAGCCGCCGCGCCAGCTTCTTCACCAGGCGAAGCGCGATCTCGCTGTTGTTCGAGATCATCTGCTCGAGCGTCGCCGCGTCGATGACGAGGCACTTGGCCTCCTCGAGCACCATCGCCGTCGCGGTCCGCGGCTTGTCGTTCAGGATCGCCATCTCCCCCACGAACTCGCCGCGCCCGAGCGTCGCAAGCGGCCGCTGGACGCTCCCCACGAGCTTCAGGATCTGCACGACCCCGGACTGGATGACGTACATCTCCTCGCCGCGGTCTCCCTCGCGAAAGAGCACGTCGCCGGTCCGGAACTCGCGACCGAAGCGCAGGAAGAGCGGATCGGACATCCGCCGGAAAGCTTAGACCATGCGATGGCCGGAACGCCAAAAACGCCAGGACACCTCATCGGTGTGCCTGGCGTTCCTGGCGCGCTCGGGGTCCTCGCGGCACCCGGCGCGTGGGGCGGAGCCTCGATCAATCCATGTCGAAGTCGCCGCCGCCCATGCCGCCCATCCCGCCCATGCCCCCCATGCCGCCCATCCCGCCCATGCCCCCCATGCCGCCCATCCCGCCGTCGCCCCCTCCGCCGCCGCCCGCCTTCTTCTTCTCGGGCTTGT
>JBEKGQ010000362.1:0-7228 GCA_050012715.1 Polyangiaceae bacterium | reverse complement strand
TCGGGTTGATGACGCCGACGGTCAGCGAGTAGACGATCGTGCCGTCCGAGAGCGTCGACTGCTGGAAGTTCTCGAGGTCGTACGGGAGAAACGTCCGGTAGTAGATGGGGTTCCCGGCGCGGTCGACGATGGCCACGTACTGCCCGTTGGGGTTCAGGAGCACGTCCTCGGTGCCGGCCCCGGGGCTCGTCGTCACGCTGTACGCCGGGAAGTCGGAGGGGACGTAGTGGATCGTGTACGTCGCCGGCGTGGCGCCCGGTGCGGCGACCGCGACGGTGATGTCCTGCCGCGGCATCAGGGTGAACGACGAAGGCGCCCCGCTCTCTGCGGCGCTCCCCTGGATGGTCAGCGTCGATCCGTCCACCGCGGCCGTCGCGGTGACGGAGATGGGGTACACGCTGTTCAGAGACGTGACGTCGTAGTCGGTGACGTCGGGGTCGAATGCGGGGCGCAGGATGCCGGTCGACACCGTGAGCGACGAGAGGGCCGCCGCCGTGGGGCCGCCGTCCGCCGCGTTGCCCGCATCGTCCGCGCTCGCGGACCCGCCGGCGTGGGAGCCTCCGCTGCACGCGGCCGCGAGGACCGCGGCGGTGACCAGCGTCAGTGAGGCCCACCCCCGCAGCGGCATGAGCACGGTAATGTAGTGCGTCGATGCCGGCGGTCGAGCCGCCTCAGCCGCCGTTCGTCGTGCCCCGGTAGGTGGCCGTGACGGCGATCTTGTAGCGGGAGTGCTGGTGATCCACGCCGTCGAGGGCGACCCCCTGCAGCGCGCCCCGGACCGCGGCCGAGCAGGCCTTGATGGCCTTGCGGTCGTGCACCGAGCGGCCGGCGCGCGGGAGGCTCACGTTCACCTTGTGGCGGGAGAAGCTCACGTCGGCGACGTACTCGATCGTCCCCCCGCCGGCGGCGCCGGGGACGCACGAGGAGGCCTGGTGGATGGCGCTCGAGAGGGCCTGCTCGATGGGCGCGAGGTGATCGCACGCGTCGGGCGCCGTCTTCTTCGACCCGCGGTCCTGGCAGGCGAGGACGCGCGCGTCGGACACCGAGACGGGGCCGGCGCTCCCCGCATCGACCCCGCCGCCGACGATGGCCTCGAAGCCGGCGTCGCCCCCGAGCGCCGCGAGCGTGGGCGCCGACGCGGAGGCGGACGCCGGATCGGACGTGGCGGCATCGCTCGAGCGGGGGCGACGCCACAGATAGAGGCCGCTCGCCACGAGCACGAGGCCGAGCAGGAGGGCCCCGATGAGCTGCAGGCGGACGGGGCGATCCTCGGCGTTGAGGATGCCGCTGGCGCGGGCGAGCGCCGAGTGGGGCTCGGACGGGGGGTGGGAGGGCTCGCGACGGTCGGACATGGCGGCAGGCGGCGCGACCGTACCCGCGGGCGAGGGGTCGCGCAAGCGCGCCTGGACGGGGCGTTGTGGCGTTCCGTCCCTCGTGCGAGGCTCCGCCCGCCATGTTCGGCTGGGTGGTGCTCACCGTGCTCACGGCGCTGGCCGCGTTCAACGGCATCGGGCTGGCCCTCCGGTCGGAGCCCGCCGGGCGCGCGGAGCTGGGGACGATGGCCTCCGCCGCGTTCTTCGGTCAGCTCGTCGCCCCCATCTTCGTGCTCGGCTACGCGGGGGCGCTCACGCCGACCACGGTGGGCCTCGCATCGGCGGTGTTCTTTCTCGGCATCTTCGCCCTGCTGGTCCGGGGGCGCTCCCTGCGGGCGTACACGAACGAGTGCGGGCGGGCCTTTCAGGAGCTGGCGCTCCTCCCCGTCGAGGCCATGCGCGAAGCGATCCGCGCCCGCAGCCTCGTCGCGATCGCGCTCCTCTACACGGGGGCCATCCTCATCGCGTCCATCCCGTTCACGGTGTTCGTCCCGAACGAGACGTACGACGGCTTCCTCTACCACGAGCCCATCGTGGGCTTCGCGCTGCAGAACCACGGCTTCGCCATCGTCCATCTGCCGCCGATCCAGGCGGTGCAGGCGGCGAACGGCTATCCGCACGTCTCCGAGACGCTGAACCTCTGGTTCGTCGTCTTCACCGACAAGACGCTGATCGAGCTCCCGATCGACCTCGCCGCGCCGGCGATGATGCTCGCCGCCTACGCGCTGGTGCGCCGCTACGGGGACGGGTTGACCGCCATCGGCTGGGCGTGCGTGCTGTTTCTCCTGCCCCAGGTGTGGTCCCAGCTCTGCCAGTCGCTCGTCGACATCCAGGTCGCGTTCTTCGCGCTGGTCGCCGTCTACTTCACGACGCGGCCAGCGTATCGAGTCCGCGACGCGTGGTGGGCGTCGCTCGGCCTGGCGCTGCTCGTCGGCTCGAAGGGCTCGGGGCTCGTGATGGTGCCGCCCATCGCGCTCCTGGCGTACGGGCGGCTCCTCGTCGCGCACTGGCGCACGTCGCGTGCTCCGGCCCTGGCGAGCGCCCTGGGGGGCGGCCTCGTCGTCGCCGCGGTCGGCATCACCGCGCCCCTCCGCAACTGGCTGGCCTTCGGCAACCCCATCTGGCCGGTGACGTACGAGAACCGCGCGTTCGGCATCCGCTGGTCGGGGCTGCAGCCGCTCGCCGAGCAGGTGGTCGACGCGCCGGTCCGCGTGATGCTCGACATCGCCCACGGAATTCCCGTCGGAGGGATGCACGACGTCATCGCCCGCGGCTACGGCTACGCGTTCATCTGGGTGCTGCTGCCCCTCGGCTGCGCCGCGCTGGTCGTCGGGCTGGCCGCCGCCGGGCTCGAATGGGCGCGGCTCCGCGAGCCGAGTGACGCGTCCAACCTCGGCATGGTGCTCGTCCTGCTCGTCGTCGGCGCGGTCACCGCGCCCACGCTCGCCGGCCAGAACGCGCGCTACAACACGCACCTGGTCGCGTGCTTGATGGCGGCGGCGACGTGGCTGCTGGCGGGGCGCGCCTGGGCCCGGGCCCGCGAGGGGGTGCTGGGCGCGTGCATCGTGCTCTCGATCATCCCGCTCTACTGGATGGGGGGCTGGGGCTGGTCCTGGGTCTCGACGGACCACCCGGAGGACGTGCTGCGCCACCCGTTCGCGTCCCGCACGCAGCTCGCGCGCCCTTCGTTCGATCTGCTCGCGGCCAAGCGCAACGCGGAGCTCTTGCCCGGCGACTGGGTCGTCTTCAGCCAGGACGTCGCCTTCGTCGGCGCGCTCTGGAACTTCGACTTCTCGAACCGCGTGAAGTACGTCAAGTACGACTCGAGCGCGCAGTTCGTCGCCGACGCGGAGGCGATGTCCCCCCGGTGGATCGCGGTCGGCAAGGACGGCGACGCCCGGAAAGCCCTCGAGCAGACCCACCGCTGGGAGCGCGTCGGCGAGATCATCAGCGACGGCGAGGTCGTGTATCGCCGCCGAGCGCGCTGAAGCTACGGCTCCACGAGCGATCGCACGGCCACGCCCGCCTCGTACCGGGCGATCGTCGCCACGAGCTCGAGCCCCTCCGGGAGCATGCCCTGCACCTGGCCGACCACCTGCTCGACGAGGTTCCGCGCCTCTTGCGGGCCCGGTCCCACCATGGCGACGCAGAAGCGTAGCGGGCCCGTACGTCCGGCCGTCACGGCGATGAGCGACAGGAGCAGCATGTCCGTCAGCTCGACGACCCGCGTCGCGGCGCGTCGGAGCGCCAGCATCTCGAGGATCGTCGGTCGGTCGCTGACGAGCCGGTTCGGCCCGCGCAGCTCGTAGCGCGCGATGGTGAGGGGTGCCTCCACCCAGTCGGCGAACCCGGCCTCCTCGTCGAGCGCGCGCAGCATCTGGTCGCGCGTCAGCATGCCGGTCAGCCCGTCGCGCTTGGCGAGGTAGGCGCGAGCGCGCTTGTGGTTCGCGCTGTCCTTGCCGAAGCTCACCAGCTTGAAGCGCAGCTCGCCGAGCTGCACCTCGCCGCTGTGCATCAGGTTCACGGCCTTGCGCCGTTCGTAGGTGTGGTCGACGTACGTCCCGTTGGTCGAGCCCATGTCCTCGACGATCCAGGTCGCGTTCTGCCACTTGAGCTGAGCGTGCTGCCCGCTCACCGTGGCTTCGGGGACGCAGAGGTCGTTGTCGGCGCGGCGGCCGATGCTGACGACGGGTTTGTCGAGGCTGACGAGCTCGCCGACGAACTCGGGCGCGTTGGTGGCGAACGTCGACAGCAGGGCCTGCGACCCCGGCACGAACGACTGCGAGGCGCTCCGGCCCGGCGGCGGCCCCGGATCGAGGCGCTCGCGCGGGACCTGGATCGGGTTCGTCGTCAGCGTGACCGGGTTGAAGAAGCGCAGGTGCCGCGCGGGGAGCCGCTGCTGCGGGTCGTCGGAGAAGCCGCGGAACACCTGCTTGATCTCGTCGATGCTGAGCCCGGAGGGCACGTCGAACATGATCTGCTGGCGCATCGTCTTCGCCCGCGGCTTGTAGCCGGGCTCGGGCACGCGGCACGTCCACATCTCGAGCAGCGTGAGGCCGAGGGCGTAGACGTCGTCCTCCGGGCTCGCCCCGCCGGAGCGGATGCGCTCCGGGCTCATGTAGTTCGGCGTTCCGCCGTCGGGCGGGGCGCCCGGGCGGCGGGCCGAGGCGCGCGCGCGCTCCTTCGCGAAGCCGAAGTCGAGCACCATCGCCTTGCCGAAGGCGCCGTCGGTGTTCGTCGTCACCATGACGTTGCCCGGCTTGAGGTCGCCGTGCACGAGCCCCTGGGCGTGGATGGCCGCGACCCCGGAGGCGACGTCGTGCGCGATGCGACGGAACTCGTCCGCCGTGTACCCGCCCTGGGCCTTCTTGCGACGGATGTGCGTGTGGAGCGTCTGCCCGGTGATGTACTCCATCACGAGGATCGGGCCGTACGGGCTCGGCGCGAGGTCGTGCACCCGGCACACGTTCGGGTGACTGACCGATCGTGCAAGGAGGAGCTCCTGCCGCAGGGCCTCGTCGTCACCCGGCATGCGCGATTCTTCGCGCACGATCTTGAGCGCCACGGGCTGCTGCGTCGTCCGGTCGTAGGCGAGGAACACCTCGCCCATCCCGCCCTTGCCGAGGCTCTGACGGATCTCGTACCGGTCGTTGACGACCGCGCCGTGCGTCAACGGCGGCAATCCGCTCCGACTGCCCTCCGTCATCGTCGCCTCGAAACCGCCTCGCTCCGGGAATTCATGGGTTTTCTTCGGCCCGGGTTGGGAGTCTAGGGTCTCACATCGGCGCCTCCCCCGTCCACACTCCTCACGGGAGCGGCGATCGAGTGTTACGCTCGCGTTTCGTGACGCCGGGGAGGGTGCTGGCGGAGCTGGAAGCGCTCGCGGCGCGCCTGGGCGTCGCCGTCCGCGCGGAGCCTTTCGGCAAGGGAGTGCTCGGGGGGCGGGGGGGCCTCTGCTGGGTGGACGGGCGGCCCCTCGTCGTGATGGACGCGAAGCTGACCATGCTCGAGAAGGTCGCCGTCCTGGCCGCCGCGCTCGGAGCGTTCGACCTGGAGGTCGTCGCCATCGCGCCGCTCATCCGCGAGCGGATCGAAGCCGCCCGGCGCGGCAAGAAGCGGCGGGCGCCCAAGAAGCGGCCCGGCCTCGCACGGGCGAGACCCCGGACCCGCAAGGGCACCTCGTGATGACTCAGGCCAGGCGCGCGTAGAGGCTGTCGAGCGCCTCGTCGAGCTTGCCCACGTCCGTGCCGCCGGCCTGCGCCATGTCGGGGCGACCGCCGCCGGAGCCGCCGACCATCTGGGCAATGCCCTTGATGAGGTCCCCGGCCCGGTAGCGATCGGTCAGCCCCTTGGACACGGCGAGGACCAGCATCGCCTTGTCCTTGCCCGCCGCGCCGACGAGAACGACCGCGTCGCCCAGCTTGTCGCGCAGCTTCTCGGCGAGCTCCCGCAGCGTCGCGCCGTCGTCCACGCTCGCCTTCACGGCCAGAGCCTTGCCGCCCGGGATGTCGCGCGCGCCCTTCAGCATCTCGTCGACGCCGCCGCCCCCGCCCTCGCTGCCACCCATCGCCACCTGTCGCTTCAGGTCCGCAATCTCCTTCTCCAGGTGCCGGCGCTCGACCGCCAGCTTCTCGATGGCGGCCCCGAGCCGGTCGAAGCCGGTGCCCGCGGCGCGCGCCGCGTCCATGCCCATCTGCTCCAGGTCCTGCACCCAGTGGAGCGCGTTCATGCCCGTCGCCGCCTCGATGCGGCGGACGCCGGCGGCGAGGCCCTGCTCCGACTTGATCTTGAAGAGGCCAATCTCGCCCAGCGAGCGGGCGTGCGTCCCGCCGCAGAGCTCCACCGAGTCCTTCGTCATCGTCAGCACGCGCACGACGTCGCCGTACTTCTCGCCGAACATCGCCATGGCGCCGCGCTTGCGCGCCTCCTCGATGGGGAGCACCTCGGTGAGCACGGGAGCGTCCCCGAGCACCTTGGCGTTCACGAGCTCCTCGACGCGCTTCAGCTCCTCGCGCGTCATGGGCCGGCCGGAGGCGAAGTCGAAGCGCAGGCGGTCGGGCCCGACCAGCGAGCCCTTCTGCGTGGCCTGCTCTCCTAGCACGGTCCGGAGCGCGTAGTGGAGGAGGTGCGTCGCCGAGTGATTGCGCCGCGTCGCGGTCCGGAGCGCGTGGTCCACCGCGAGGTGCACCGCGTCGCCGACGGCGACTCCGCCCCGGACGATCTTGCCTTGGTGAGCGACGATGCCCGCGATGGGCTTCTGCGTGTCGGCGACCTCGAACCGCATCCGCTCCGCGCCCCGCCCCTCGATGACGCCGCGGTCCCCCACCTGGCCGCCGGATTCGCCGTAGAACGGCGTCACGTCGACCACGAGGATGGCCTCTTCGCCCTCGATCGCGCGGATCGCCAGCTGGCCGTCCTTCACGATGGCGACGACCTTCCCCTCCCCTTCCTCGCGCTCGTAGCCGGTGAACGTCGTCCCGCCCGGGGCGAGCTTCTGCGCGGCCTCGAGCACCTCGCGCCACACGTGGTCGATGGCCGCCTCGCCGACCTTGGAGCCGTCGCTGCGGGCGCGCTGCTCCTCGAGCGCCTTCTCGTAGCCCGCCTCGTCCACCGTGAGGCTGCGCTCCTGGGCGATGACCTGGGTCAGGTCGAGCGGGAAGCCGAAGGTGTCGTAGAGCTTGAACGCCACTTCGCCCGACAGCGCCTCGCCCGTGCCGAGGCGCGCGGTCTCCTCGGCGAGCAGGTGCAGTCCGCGATCGAGCATCGCCTTGAACCGCGTCTCCTCCAGCCGCAGCGTCTCGGTGATCAGCGGCTCGGCGCGGACCAACTCGCCGTAGGCCGCACCCATCTGGCGG
>JBEKGQ010000361.1:0-7264 GCA_050012715.1 Polyangiaceae bacterium | reverse complement strand
AGGCGACGCCCGGACCCGGATCCAGATCGACCCTCAGCTCGTCGGGGTGGTCCAGATCCGCCGTCCGAACCGGGTGCGGGTGCAGCTCGAGGCATCCGAGGTTGACCACCCAGGCCAGGCCGGCGGCGTCGTCCACCACCACTTCCTCGGCGGTTCGCCCGGAGGGGAACGACAGCGTCGTCGTCCGGAGCCACGGCGGCCGGCCTTCGGGCGCGCGCTTCTGGTAGAAGACCTCGCCCTCGGCGCCGTTCACGAACCGCTTGAGGACGATGGGGCGGTCGCGGATGCCACGCAGCGCTCCCGGCGCGACGGCGAGGTAGTAGCGCACGACGTCGAGCTTGGTGAGGCGCACCTCCTTCGAGAAGTACGGCTTGGTCGGGTGCGTCACACGGACGTCCCGTCCCTCGACGGAGAGGACCTCGGCTTCCTCTTTCGACACGGCCGATTAAGCTACAACACCGCCGTGGCCGACACGAAGCAAGACGTCCTCGACATGCTCCGCGAGCTCGCCGAGCTCACCGTCCTCGACGAGGGGGACCCGCAGTCGTTCCGCGCGCGCGCCTACCAGAGCGCCGCGCAGTCGGTCGCCGCGCAGGGGACCGACCTCGGGGAGCTCAGCGCGAAGGAGCTGCTGCTCCTCCAGGGCATCGGCAAGAGCACCGCGGCCAAGGTGCGCGAGCTGCTCGACACGGGCAAGGTCGCGCGGCTCGAGGAGCTTCGCGCCAAGCACCCGGCCAGCGTGGTCGCGCTCCTCCGCATCCAGGGCGTCGGGCCCAAGGCGGTGCACAAGCTCCGCGACGAGCTCGGCGTCCAGTCGATCGACGACCTTCGCCAGGCCCTCCGGACGCACAAGGTCCGCGGCCTGAAGGGCTTCGGCGCCAAGTCGGAGGACAAGCTGGCAACCGCGCTCGCGAGGCTCGAGGAGCAAGGGTCGCTCGACCGCACGCCCATTTCGGTCGCGCTGCCCCTCGCCGAGCGCATCGTGGCGCGCCTGCTCGAGGTCCCTGGCGTCACGCACGCCTCGTACTGCGGCTCGCTGCGGCGCTTCTCCGAGACCATCGGTGACGTCGACATCGTCGTCGCGTCCCCGAGCCCGGAGCCGGTCATGGAGGCGCTCGTTTCGATGAGCGTGGTCGCCCAGGTGCTCGTCCGCGGGAGCGCGAAGACCAGCGTCGTCACGCGGCGGGGCACGCAGATCGACCTGCGCGTCGTCGCCGCCCACCAGCTCGGCGCCGCGCAGCTCTACTTCACCGGCTCGAAGGGCCACAACATCAAGCTCCGGCAGCGGGCCCTCGCGCGCGGCTGGACGCTGAACGAGTACGCGCTCTCCGAGGTCGACGGCGGCAAGGTCGTCGCCAGCGAGACGGAAGAGGAGATCTACGCGGCGCTCGGCCTCCCGTGGATCCCACCCGTCCTCCGCGAAGACGCCGGGGAGATCGAGGCGGCCGAGAAGGGCGCGCTGCCGAAGCCGATGGGCCCGATCCTCGGGGACTTCCACGTCCACACGTCGCTGTCGGGGGACGGGCAGTCGTCGCTCGTCGAGGTCGTCGCCGCCGCAAAGGCACGGGGGTACCGTGCGATGGCGATCACCGATCACGCCGAGGGGACGCTGTCGGGCGTGGGGCGCGAAGCCTTCCTCGAGCAGCGCGCGCAGATCCAGGCGCTGCGGAAGGAGCTCGGTGATTCGCTCGTGCTCCTCCAGGGCGTCGAGCTGAACATCGGACCGGCGGGAGAGCTCGACTACGACGCCGAGTTCCGCGCCGGCTTCGACTTCTGCATCGCGTCCGTCCACGATCACTTCGATCTCGACCGCGCCGCGCAGACCCGGCGGGTGGTCGCGGCCATGCGGGACCCTTCGGTCCGGATGATCGGACACCTGTCCGCGCGGATGATCGGCGGTCGTCCGCCCATCGAGCTCGATCTGGATGCGGTCGTGGCGGCGGCCGACGAGACGGACACCGCGCTCGAGGTGAACGGCGGTCTGCCTCGCCTCGACATGTCGGTCGACGCGCTCCAGCGCGCGAAGGCGCGCTCGAGCAAGGTGACGTTCGTGCTGACGAGCGACGCTCACCACGCCGACGAGCTCGCGCGGGTGCGCTATGCGGGGCTCAACGTCGAGCGCGCATGGATCGAGACCGACCGAGTGGCGAACGCGCGGGGCGCCGAGTCGCTCGTGAAGTGGGTCGGGCGACCCCGCGCCGGCTGAGCGACGCCTACGTCACCTCGAACAGCGTCGGCAGCACCTCGCCGGCCTTGCCGAGGCGGCACTCGTCGAACACGCGGGCGTTGTCCGGACGCTCGGGCCCGACGTACACGGTGCGCCCGGCGCACCGCGCCCTCGCCGCGCTCGAGCGCGCGCTCGGCGAGCGGTTGTTCCTCTGCACGCAGATACCGGCCCCCGTGAGGACGAAGACTCGGTCCGTCGAACCGATGCGGAGCGCGGGGAGCATGGGACGACGCTACATCGGTCCGAGCGGCGTCGCGTCGTCGACCTGCACGACGTGGACGAGCGCCTTGTCGCTCGACCCCTCGGGACCGCCGAAGAGGTAGTCGTCGACCGGGCCGCTCGCGTCGAGCACCGCATGCGACACGCTGTTCTCGCCGCTGCACCCGGGACCGAAGTCGAGCGCGACGGCGACGAGGGTCTTGCCGTTGGCCGGGTTGGTGACGCGGAGACGCGCCAGGCACCCGAAGCGCGCGCCGTCGGCGGTGTAGTAGTTGATGTGCTCCTCGCAGTCGGGGCCGCTGCTCCCCGCCGGACACAGGCCGGCCGCGATGGCCTGCGAGAGGCACGAAGGGATGCAGTTGTCGTCGGGATCGGTCTGCACCTGACCGCTCGAGTCGATGTAGCAGCCGAACTCGGTCAGGTAGTAGTTGCCGTCGTTCACGGCGACCGTGCCGTAGGAGCCGGTGCACGAGAAGTTCGTCGCCGTCGCGAGCATGCAGATCGACGCTTGCGGGGCCGCCTCGTGGAGACACCCGTTGGGGCAGGCCGTGACGCTGGGTGCTCCGCCGACGCAGTCTCCGAGCGAGTTGCCATCCCCGGAGCAGGTGGGAATCGTGTCGCCGGTGAACTCACCGCAGCCTCCGGCGTCGGTCCCCGAGTCACCCCCCGAGTTGCCGGAGGAGCTGCCGCTCGAGCCGCCGCTGCTGCTTCCACTCGAGCTCCCGCTGCTGCTCGAGCCGCTCGAGGTCGAGCTACCGCTGGACGACCCGCCGCTGCTCCCGCTCGACGTGCTGCTGCTTCCGGAGCTGCCGCCGCTGCCGCTCGAGCCCCCGCCGCTCGAGCCGCCGTCGGCACGAGCCTCGGTTCCAGCATCGCCCCCCGGCTGGCCGCCGCCCGGGCTCGATGAAGAGCAAGCGGCGATGATGGCGAGAGCCGTCGTGAGGGCAGCGCAGCGTCGATGCATCGCATGGCGCGTGGGAGCATGAATCGCGCCTGGGGCCGCCGCACGGGAATTGCGCGGTCGTTCGCGGGCCCTCCCCTCTCGCCCTGGGTCCGCTCCTCGCGACCCGCCGCGGGTCTCGCGACCGACCGCGAGCGCGGGTTCACCCCACCTTCAGCCGCGCCGGTACGACGCTCCACCCGGCCCACCACGAGAACGCGTCCTGACGCGACCAGCTGCCCGCGCCGGCGCTGGCCGCGAGCGCGGCGTCGAGCTCGTCGATGCTCTGGAAGCGCGCCCCGGGCTCTTTCGCGAGGCACTTCATCACGACCTGCTCGAGGTCGGCTGGAACGTCCTTCACGCGCGACGACGGCAGGTCGGGCATCCGCGAGATCTGCATCATGATGACCTCCGTCACCGAGTGATCGGGGAAGAGCGGAGTCCCGGTGAGCATGAAGTAGAGGGACGCGCCGACCGAATAGATGTCACTCCGGCCGTCGGTCCGCTCGCCGCCGCACATCTCGGGCGCCATGAAGTCGGGGGTCCCGAAGAGGGTCCCCTCCTCGGTCTGCGGCTGCGCCGGTCCCTGGAGACGCGCGACGCCGAAGTCGAGCACCTTGAGCACGTCGCGCGCCTCGCCGACGCGGGCGATGAAGAGGTTGGCCGGCTTGATGTCGCGGTGCAGGATCTGACGCGCGTGGGCCTCGGCGAGCGAGCCGCAGAGCTGGCGCGCGAAGTGGATGACGCGGCTCGCGGGCAGCGGCCCGAACGCCTTGACGAGCGCGTCGAGGTCGAGGCCCTCGAGGAGCTCCATCGCGATGAAGAGGACGCCGTCGTCGCTCGCGCCGAAGTCGAAGATGCGGATGGTGTTGGGGTGCTTCAGGGCGCTCGCCGCGCGCGCCTCGAGGGTGAAGCGGCGGACCGCCTCCTCGCTGCGCCAGGCCTGGTCACGGAGCACCTTGAGCGCGACGTCCCGGTCGAGCGGGAGATGGCGCGCGAGCCAGACGTCCCCCGATGCGCCGCGGCCGATGCGCGCCTTGAGGCGGTAGGCGCCGAGCTGGCGGGCCTGACGCACCTGGCGCTGCGCCCGGTCGATCATGTGGCTCGCGAAGATGCCCACCGCCGCCCCCGCGACGACGAACATCTGGTTGTCGAGGAGCACGGCGATGGCGGCGCGGTCGTGCCACTGCGCGCGAAGGTCCCGCACGAACAGCGACGCCACGGCGAGCGCGATGGGATACGCCGCGACGCACGCCAGCGGCACCGGGATGGCCCGCCGCCACGGGAGCGGAAACACCGTGCAGCGCGCGAAGACGAAGATCATGACGCCCTGCGAGTACCGGCTCTCGAGGCCGTCGAGCGGGATCGTCATGAGCCCGAGGAAGGCGCCTCCCAGACCGAACACCAGGTAGTCCATGAAGACGATCTGGCGCATCGAGGTGCGGCTCGAGCGCATCAGCAGGTAGCAGGGCAGCGACACGCACTCGCCCAGCACACGAAGCGAGAGGATCCAGACGAGAGCGTGCGGTCGGTTGGCGACGATCGCCGAGGCGATGTCGTGCAGCGCGAAGGCCGGCCACGCCACACAGCCCACGAGATACAGCCGCAGGTAGGCGTGGCGCCGCTCCTCGAAGGAGGCGTTGCGCCGGTCGCTGACGAAGGACGCGGCCGCGGCGGGGATCGGCGCCGCGAGGGTTACCGCGTTCTCCTTGCCGTCCATGGCCCAGTATGGAGGTTCGCGCGGAGGGGCATCCCACGCAACCGGCCGCGGGGGCTACCTCTTCCAGAGGTAGAGGCCGACCGCGATCGCGACCGCGAGGATCACGACGAAGGGCAGCACCCGGCGCCACTCGAAGGCGGGCCCGCGAGCATGGGACCGTGTACGACCCGCGACCACGGGTGCCGACTCCTCGGCGTCCACCCCGGGCTCCGACTCGGGCCCGGTCGACTCCGCCTCGGGGCGCGGCGGCGGACGGCGAACCGCCTTGCCGCGGGGCGCAGCCGGAGCTGCCTTCGTCCTCGGGGCGCTCTTCTTCTGTCTTGCCGCCGCGGTGGCCGCGCGCGCCTTGCGCCGCTCCGCCTTCTCCGCCGCCTTCGCCCGAAGGCGCTCCTTGCGCGCCGCCGCCCTGGCGGCTCTCGCCTCGCGCTGCTCCGGCGTCCACCCCTGAGGTGGCTCGGGCTCCGGCGGTTCCTCGGGCTCGTCCCAGCCCGCGTCGACGCCCTGGTCGTCTTCGTCGTCCTCCCAGCCCGCGTCGACATCGTCGAGCTCGGACGTCTTGGCCTTGGATGTGCCCACGATGAGGCAAGTAGAGCACGAAGTCTCCCGGGGACCCCAGTTTCGAGCCCGGTCGCGACGAGGTAGAATCGTAGGCTCCCGGAGGGAGGTCACACGCCCATGGCGTCGAAAGAACAAGACGAGCTCGTCGCGAAGGTCAGGAAGCTCGTCACGAAGAAGTACGGCGACGCGAGCGTCGAGAACATGCGAAAGCTCTTCGACGAGTACGACCGCGACAAGGACCAGAAGATCAGCCCCGACGAGCTCGAGAAGCTGCTCAAGGACGCCGACGTCGGCAACGGCCTGACCCGCGGCGCCTGGGTGAAGGGCGTCATCGGCGCGCTCGACACCAACCAGGACAAGAAGATCGACTGGGACGAGTTCACGGCCGCGATCAAGTGAGCACGTCACGCGCCGCCTGTCTGCGCGTGAGCATGGCCGCCTCGGCGCTCCTCGCCTGCACCCCCGCTCGCGTCGCCCCGCCGCCGTCCCCGAGCGCGGCTCCCCTCGATGCGGAGGCGTCGAAGCGAGACATCGCCCGAACGCTCGACGACATGCACGACGCGGCGGCCCGCGCGGAGGAGGCGCGCTACTTCGCGCACTTCGCGGCGGACGCCGTCTTCCTAGGAACGGACGCGAAGGAGCGCTGGGACATGGCGGCGTTTCGCGGGTTCGCGCATCCCTTCTTCGCCAACGGCCACGCCTGGTCCTTCCGGTCCGTGCGGCGCGGGATCACCCTCTCGGCCGACCAGCGCATCGCTTGGTTCGACGAGGATCTCGCGACGGAGAAGCTCGGCCCCGCGCGGGGCTCCGGCGTCGTCGCACGCGGCGCGTCGGGGACGTGGCTCGTGGAGCAGTACAACCTGACGACGGTGGTCCCGAACGGGCGTTTCGCGGCCGTGCGCGCGGTCATCGACGCTCCGGGGGTGCCCTGATCCGGCCCTATCCGCGGGCGAACCCACGCCATGCCGGGTTCATGCAACGGTATTTCCGCGTCGAGGGACGCCTTTCGGCGTTCACGCAACGGCATGGCTCATGCCTCGCGTTTTGCCGCTCTCGCCATGTCGAGCGCGACGTCCTCGATCATGTCCTCCTGCCCACCGACGGTCTTCCGCTTGCCCATCTCCACCAGGATGTCCCGTGACGAGACCCCGTATCGCTCGGCCGCGCGCTTGGCGAACAGCAGGAACGACGAGTACACGCCGGCATAGCCGAGGATGAGCGCGTCCCGGTCGATCCTCACCGGGGCGTCCATCATGGGCACCACGAGGTCCTCCGCGACGTCCATCACCTTGTACAGGTCTACCCCGTGCTCGACGCCCATCCGGTCGAGCACCGCGACGAACACTTCGAGCGGTGTGTTGCCCGCACCGGCTCCCAGGCCCGCGGCCGAGCCGTCGATCCGCGCCGCGCCGGCCTCGATCGCCGCGAGCGAGTTGGCGATGCCCATGCCCAGGTTGTGGTGCCCGTGAAAGCCGACCTCGGTCTCGGGCTTCAGCTCCGCGCGCAGGAGGCCGATGCGCGCCGTCACGTCGTCCGGCAGCATGTAGCCGGCCGAATCGGTGCAGTAGATGCAGTTCGCGCCGTACCCCTCCATGAGCTT
>JBEKGQ010000360.1:0-11252 GCA_050012715.1 Polyangiaceae bacterium | reverse complement strand
GCTCATCGACATCTGCTGCGCCGTGCTGGCGATGGTGCTCGCCATGCTCGTCTCGGGCTCGGTCACGTCGGCGTACACGAGGGTGTTCATGCTCGTGTACTGGAGCGACTGGAAGAACCCGAAGGCGAAGGCCTGGAGCACGATGAGCCACCAGGGCGTCCCCGGTCCGATGGTCGCGAAGAGGACGATGATTCCGCCGATGAAGATCGTGTTCGAGAGCAGCACCCCCCGGTAGCCGAAGCGCGTGAGGATGCGCGGCATGAAGACCTTGAGCGCCATCGCCGCGATCGGCTGCGGCATGATGAGCAGGCCCGACTCGACCGGGGTGTAGCCGAGCCCCACCTGGTAGAGCAGCGGCAAGAGGAACGGCATCCCGCCGACCCCGAGGCGCGTGAGGAAGCTCCCCACGACCGACACGCGCAAGGTCCGGATGCGGAAGAGCCCGAGCCGGAGCAGCGGATGCGCGGCCCGGATGGCGTGGCGCCCGTAGGCGGCGAGGAGGACCGCCGCGACGCCGAGCAGGGCGACCACCGCGCCGGCGCCGAGGGTGTGCTCGCCGAAGACCTCGAGGACCCACGAGAGGAGCGCCACGCCCGCGCCGAAGAGGACCATGCCGACGACGTCGAGCGGATCGGAGCGCTCGGCGCGGTAGTCGGGCAGGTGCCGGTAGACCATGAAGAGCCCGAAGAGGCCCATCGGCACGTTGACGAAGAAGATGACGCGCCAGTGGAGGAGCGACACGATGAAGCCGCCGACGAGCGGGCCGAGCATCGGGCCGATGAGCGAGGGGATGGCGACGAAGCTCATGGCGCGCACGAGCTCGGACTTCGGAAAGGTGCGGACGAGGGTCAGGCGGCCGACCGGCACCATCATGGCGCCGCCGCACCCCTGGAGGATGCGGCACGCGACGAGGACGTGGATGCTGTTCGAGACGCCGCAGAGGACGGAGCCGAGCGTGAAGAGCCCGATGGCCGACGCGAACACGAGGCGCGTCCCGAAGCGATCCGCGACCCACCCGCTCACCGGGATGAAGACCGCGAGGCTGAGGGTGTAGCTCGTGAGGACCGCCTTCATGCTGAGGGGCGCCACGTGCAGCGCCTCGGCGATGGCCGGGACGGCGGTGTTCAGGATGGTCGTGTCGAGCGACTCCATGAAGAACGCCACGGCGACGAGCCATGGCAGGAGCCGCTTGACCTGGGCCGGGGTGGACGCCACGGGCGATGCTACCGCGGCGAGGAGCGGTCAGTAGCGCGGGACGGTGGGATCCACGTCGCGCGACCACGCCTCGATGCCGCCCTCGAGGTTGAACACGTTGGTGAACCCCTCGCGGAGGAGCTGCTCGGCCGCGCTGCGGCTGCGTCCGCCGTGGTGGCAGTGGAAGGCGATGGGGGCGTCCTTCTTCAGGCCGAGGAGGTACTTCTGGCTGGCGGCGTCGAGCTTCTTGGCCTGCGCGATGGAGGCGCGGGCGCGCTCGTCGTCCGGGCGCACGTCGAAGAGCTCGACCTTGCCCGCGTCGAGCATGGCCTTGAGCTCCTTCGGCTGGAGGGGCTTCACGTGCGGCGGCTCGTTGGGGTTGTCGATCTTGAACGCGCTGCCCTTGGGGCCCTCGACGAAGTCGATGGTCATTCCGTCGGCGCGCTCGGCGGAGGGGCGCGTCACGTGGAGGACGAGGTCGCCGGACTTCACTGCGATGTCGCCCTCGGCCTTCGGCGCGAAGTGGAGGTCGTAGTTGAAGTCGGGGTCGATATCGAGGCGCAGGACGTCGCCCCCGGCGTCCGCGGCGGCGTCGGCGAAGGCCTTGGCGGCGGCGGCGGTGATGGTCACCTTGGGCGGGGCGACGGGCTTCACCTCGACGCCGAGGAGCTTCTGGAGCTCGCCCTGGGCGAACATCTCTTTCACGATGTCGCACCCGCCGACGAACTGGCCGTCGACGTAGAGCTGGGGGAAGGTGGGCCAGCTCGAGAACTCCTTCATGCCCTCGCGGATGGCCGGATCCTCGAGGATGTTCACCGTGTCGTAATCCTTGGTGAGCTGCTTGAGGATGCCGACGACGGTGGCGGAGAAGCCGCACGCGGGGAAGTTGCGGTTCCCCTTCATGAAGAGGAGCACCTTCTTGGAGTGGACGAGGGCGTCGAGCTCGGCGCGCCGCTGATCGGTGAGGGGCATGGGGATGTGACACATGTGGCACGGGGGGAGGGGGTTCTCAAGGGGGGCATCGGGAGGTCGGGAGAGCAGCGGGACTGGGGGGCCCGGTGCCTGCGGGGCACGCGCCCGGCGTCGCCGGGTCGGTGCTCGCGCTGGCGGGTCCCTCCAACCCTCTCCCGCGCGGCGCTTTGCTTCGCAAAGCTTGCGCGGGGGTCGGGGAGGAACCCCCCGCCAGCGCTCCGCGCCGACCCGGCAACGCCGGGCTCGGGTCTCGAGTCGAATGCTGTCGACCCGGAGTCGAACGCCGTCGACTCGGAGTCGAATGCCTTCGACCACGAAGTCGCACGCCGTGAGGGGGGAGCGGCACGGAAGCGCCAAAAGAAAGGGCCCGAGAGGCGCCGCCTCGACGGCGACGCCCCCCGGGCCCTTCACGAGGCGCCGACTACTTGGCGGCCGTGCCCGGGGGGGCAGCGGTCGGAGTAGCCGTCGCCGGCGGTGCGGACGGCGGAGCCGGAGCGGGCGTCGTGATCGGGGTGATGTCGACCCCGGTCACGTTGCCCGTGACGGCGAGCTTCTGCTTCTTGCTCGTCGTCCCACGCGCGATGCGCGTGGCCTCCGCCTTCGCCGCGGCGGCCGCGATCTCCTTGCCGGTGCGCGCTGCGGGAGCCTTGCGAGGCTCGAGACCGAACAGGGCCAGGGTGTCGGTGGCGTTGCCGAACGTCGCGAGCAGGTTCCGCTTGAGGGCCAGGATGACCGGGCCCACCTTCGCAACCGTTGCTCGCAACGCCGCCACCGCCACCTTCGCGTTCGCCTGCGCCGTGTTCACGGCGTTGATCGCGTCGATCAGGCTCTGAAGAGTCTGAACGAGCGTCGCGGTCGTGAACGCGGTGTTTCCGAGCGTGAACTGCCCGCTGGGAAACTGCTTCTGCAGGCCGGTGATGAGAGCCTGCAGCTGCGCCAAGGTGCTCGCCTTGGACTTGCTGGACGTGGTGTTGGACATGACGATTTTCTCCTTTCTGAAGGGGCGGCACTTCACCGCGATTGGCGAGCCGCACGGCGCAGGATGCTCCGGGCGGGTGTGTCACCCCTCTGATCGGTATGCAGCCGTCGATCGACCATTCGCCGTCGCGGAGCGAGAAATCGTCATGCGAGGACGCAAGTGGCCAGAAGGACGGAGAAATAATTTGGGCCCGAGGAAGCACACGCCCGCCGTCGTCGGGCCGGTGCTCGCGGTGGCGGGTCCCTCCAACCTCCCCCGGGCGGCGGCGAACGCGATGGCCTTCGCAAAAGCTTGCGCGGGAAGTCGGGAGGAACCCCCGCCACCGCTCCGCGCCGACCCGACGACGGCGGGCTTTGGTCCGCGGGGAGGCACCCGGTGCTCTCGTGGCTCCTCGTCCTCGACACGCGCGGGCAGGGGCTGACCGGGGGGCTCCGCGCGCTCGATACGCGGCGGCGGCTCCTGGTCGTGGGCGAGCGGGTCCTGCCGTCGAGCCGTCAGCTCGTGCTCGTGGGCGAGCGGCTGTTGCTCACGTGCCGTCAGGTCCTGCTCTCGCGTGTCGAGGTCCTGCGGATGGCCCGTCAGCTCGTGCTCGAGGCCGAGCAGGTCGTGCTCACGCCTGGTCAGCTCGTGCTCTCGTGTGTCCTGGTCCTGCTCGTGGCCCGTCCGCTCGTGCTCATGCGTGCGCTGGTTCTGCTCGCGGCCCGTCAGCGCCTGCTCGTAGCCGAGCAGCTCGTGCTGTCGAGCCGTCAGCTCGTGCCCTCGCGTCTTGTGATCCTGCCGGCGGGCCGTCCGCTCGTGCTCGCGGCCGAGCAGCGCGTGCTGTCGAGCCGTCAGCTCGTGCTCTTGGGTCTCGAGGTCCAGCTGTCGAGCCGTCAGCTCTTACTCTTGCGTGTCCTGGTTCTTCGTTCGTCCCGGCTAGTCGTGCTCATTTCCCTGGCGCGTCGGGAGGCCATCGGCTGCTTCGATGCGATCTACCAGCACGCGCAGCGCGAGAGCCTCCGCCGCTGAGACCGCGGCCTCACGCGTCTTGCCGTACGCGAGCACGCCCGGCAGCGCGCCGACCTCGGCGATCCACCGCCCGTCCGCCTCCCGCTCGACCTCGACGAGGTAACGCATTCGCCTGAACTCTAGCGTATGGCTTGACGGCGAGGGCCGGTCGGACGCAGCGCCGAACCCGCCGTTGCCCGGTCAATTCCCCCGGGATTGCCCCCGACGACGACGATTGCCCGTGAATCCTCAGACGTTGAACCGGAAGTGCATCACGTCCCCATCCCGCACCACGTAGTCCTTGCCCTCGATGGCGAGCTTGCCGGTCTCGCGGGCCTTCGCTTCGCCGCCGAGCTTCACGTAGTCCTCCCACCAGATGACCTCGGCCTTGATGAAGCCCTTCTCGAAGTCGGTGTGGATCACGCCCGCGGCGCCGGGGGCCTTCGTGCCGCGGCGGATGGTCCAGGCGCGGACCTCGGGCTTGCCGGCGGTGAAGTACGTGATGAGGCCGAGCAGCTCGAAGCCGGTGCGGATGACCTTGTGGAGGCCGGGCTCGGCGAGGCCGGCGCTGGCGAGGAACTCGGGGCGGTCGGCCGGCTCGAGCTCGGCGATCTGGGCCTCGAGCGCGGCGCAGATGGGGACGATGAGGGACTTCTCGCTCTCGGCGAGGGCCTTGAGGGCCTGGTAGTGCTTGTTCCCCTCGGGGTTGGCGAGCGACGCCTCGTCGATG
Source organism: Polyangiaceae bacterium (assembly GCA_050012715.1). Taxonomy (GTDB): domain Bacteria; phylum Myxococcota_A; class Polyangia; order Polyangiales; family Polyangiaceae; genus Palsa-1150. Next base: position 6,390 of record JBEKGQ010000360.1, on the reverse strand, counting down.
TTCGCGATGAAGAAGGTGGGCTTTCCCGTGAGGAGGTGCATCTCCTTGAAGATGGCCGGGGCCTCGGCGTGGTCCGGCAGCGGGAAGGACCGCGCGGGCTTGCCCTGGTCGAGGTGCTTGGCGAGCGCGTCGCAGATGTCGAGCGCGAGCTTGTCGAGGGGGTTGTTCGCCTTGATCATCTTGCGGGCGCGGTCGGCGCGCTTCTGCACCGTGTCGAGGTCGCGCAGGCAGAGCTCCGTCGTCACGGTCGCGATGTCGGCCACCGGATCGACCCGGTTCTCGACGTGGACGACGTTGGGGTCCTCGAAGCAGCGCGCGACCTGCACCACCGCGTCGACCTCGCGGATGTGGGCCAGGAACTGGTTGCCCAGGCCCTCGCCCTTGTGGGCCCCGCGCACGAGGCCGGCGATGTCGACGAAGTCGATCGTGGCCGGGACGATGCGGTCCGAGTGAACCACGTCGTCGAGCGCCTTGAGGCGCGGGTCGGGCACGGGGACGACGCCGACGTTGGGCTCGATGGTGCAGAACGGGTAGTTCGCGGCCTCGGCCTTGGCGGTCGAGAGCGCGTTGAAGAGCGTCGACTTGCCGACGTTCGGGAGGCCGACGATGCCGATGGAAAGGCCCATGAGTGGGGGCGGCACTTAACACGGGAACGGGGCGGGCGCGAGGTACCAGCTTCACCGGCCGACCTGAGGTAAAGATGCCCCGTGAAGCGCGGACTCTGGCTCGGCCTGTTCCTCGCCCTGGGCGGTCTCGCCGCCTGGCTGGCGATGCCCGGTCCGCACCTCGAGGCCGCCCCGCCCGTGGCGGCGACGCTGAACGGCAAGCCGCTGCCGTGCGGGGACGCGGACGCGTGCCTGGCCGCGGCCCGGGACCTGGCCCGCGCGTGGCTCGAGCAGCCGCTGGCGGTGGTCGTCGAGGGGACGCGCGTCGAGCGGACCCGCGAGCAGCTCGGGGCCCGGATCGACAGCGCGCACCTCGAGTCGCTCGTGTCGCAGCTGACCGACGCGCACAGCGCGCTCCGGCGCGGACGGACGAGCCGCGCGGGCTCGCCCCTTGCGCTCGCGGTGCCGTACACGGTGGACGCGCCGGCGGCGATCGGGGCGCTCCTCCAGATGAAGGACGAGCTCGACGTCTCGCCGGTGGACGCGCGCTACGACTTTCGCACGAAGGAGCTCTCGCCCGACAAGCCGGGCCGGCGCATCGACGCGTGGGCCACGCTCGCGAAGATGGACGCGGTCCTCGCGCGCGGGGACGCGAGCGTCGACGCGGTGGTCGAGCCGGTGGCGGCGCACCGGACCGCGGCCCAGCTGGCCGGCGTGTCGACCGACGCGGTGCTCGGGTGGTTCGAGACGAAGTACGCGCGCGACCAGAAGCACGCGGCGCGGAGCTTCAACCTGGGCCTGGCGGCGTCGAAGCTCGACGGCTACGTGCTCCTGCCGGGGGAGACGTTCGACTTCAACACGACGGTCGGGCCGCGCAACGAGGCGAGCGGCTACAAGGTGGCGCCGGTCATCGCGCAGGGGGAGCTCGTCGACGGCATCGGCGGGGGGACCTGCCAGGTCGCCGGGACGCTGCACGCGGCGGCGTTCTTCGCGGGGCTCGACATTCCGGACCGCCGCCCCCACACGCGGCCGAGCTTCTACATCAAGATGGGGCTCGACGCGGCGGTGGCGTACCCGACGGTGTCGCTCAAGCTCGAGAACCCGCTGCCGTTCCCGGTGGTGCTGCACGAGACGGTGACCGGCGGGATGGTCCGCGCGGAGATCCTCGGCCCGAAGCGGACGCGCGACGTGACCTTCGGGCGGCGCATCGACGAGGTCGTCCAGTTCCCGGAGCGCGACGCGGAGGACCCGAAGCTCCCCAAGGGCGCGCGCGAGCTGAAGCAGCGCGGCATCCCCGGCTTCAAGGTGACGCGCTGGCGCATCGTGCGCGACGGGCCGTTCGCGGTGCGCGAGCACCACCAGGACTACTACCCGCCGACGGCGCAGATCTGGCGGGTGGGGACGGGGCCGGAGGACCCGAAGTTCGAGGCCCAGGACGACGCGCACCCGGAGTACGTGGCCGACGAGTTTCTCTTCATCTCGCAGGGCGCCAGCGTGAAGGGGCCCCACGGCGGCGACATGGTCGAGTCGCGCGTGCCGGGGAAGACGGGCAGCTACGGGTGGACGGTGCGGGAGGGATTCGCGAAGGAGACCCACGGGACGCGCGGCAAAGAGAGCAAGGGCGACAAGGACACCGAGGGCGTCCACGAGGGGATCGACTAGCCGAGTCGTGAGCGAGGCTGTGTGGCTGTGCTATCCAGCACAGCCAGCCTACGCTGTGCGGGTGGACCGCTCGGGCCCCTCAGCGGGCGCAAGGTGGCGCTGTGCGTGACGGGGAGCATCGCGGCGTACAAGGCGGTGGAGCTGGCGCGGCTGCTCGTGAAGGGCGGGGCGAAGGTGCTGCCGGTGATGACCGCGTCGGCGACGCGGTTCCTCGGGCCGGTGACGCTGGCGGGGATCACCGGAGAGGCCGTCGCGACGGACATGTGGGACGCGTCGTTCGCCGGGGAGATGCACGTGCGCCTCGCGGAGCGGGCCGACCTCGTCGCGATCGTGCCGGCGACGGCGGACGTGCTCGCGCGCCTCGCCCACGGGCGGGCCGACGACCTCGTGACGGCGCTGGCGCTCTGCGCGCGCGGGCCGGTCCTCGTCGCCCCGGCGATGCACCCGCGCATGTGGGATCACCCGGCGACGCAGCGGAACGTGGCGGACCTGGCGGCGCAGAAGCGGGTCACCCTCGTCGGGCCGGTGAGCGGCGAGGTCGCGTCGGGGGACATCGGGCAGGGGCGCATGGCGGAGCCGGAGGCGATCGCCGCGGCCATCGCGACGGCGCTGTCGCCGCGTGACCTCGCCGGAATGCGGCTGGTGGTGACGGCGGGGCCGACGCTCGAGGACGTGGACCCGGTGCGGTTTCTCGGCAACCGGTCGACCGGCAAGATGGGGTTCGCGATCGCGGAGCGCGCGGCGGCGCGCGGGGCGGAGGTGACGCTCGTCGCGGGCCCGGTGAGCCTGCCGACGCCGCACGGGGTGAAGCGCGTCGACGTGCGCGGGGCGGTGACGATGCGCCAGGCGCTGTGGCAGGCGATGGGGCTCGATCTTTCGCGGGCCGACGCGCTCGTGATGACGGCGGCGGTGGCCGACCACCGTCCGGCCGAGACGAGCGCGAGCAAGATCAAGAAGAGCGACGAGCGGGTGACGCTGGAGCTCGTGAAGAACCCGGACCTGCTGGCGGAGGTGGGGGCCGCGCGCGCCGGCAAGCGCCCGGTGCTCATCGGGTTCGCGCTCGAGACGGAGCGCGGCGACGCGCTGGTGGCCTACGCGCGGCGCAAGCTGAGGGACAAGCGCGTCGATCTCGTCGTGGCCAACGAGGCGAGCGACTCGTTCGGCCGCGAGGACAACGTGGCGACGCTGGTCGGTCCCGACGAGGTCGAGGCGCTTCCGTCCATGTCGAAGGCGTCGCTCGCGGACGTCGTCCTCGAGCGGGTGCGCGCGCTGCACCTCGCCCAGAAGAAGTAGCGAGGCCGGCGCCTCGCGGCGCTCACTTCCCGGAGAGCCAGGTGGCGAGATCCGCGCTCGGATCCAGGGCGACCAGCACCGCGTCGACGGAGATGGCCGCCACGCGCGTCCCCTGCGGCGCGACGTGGACGCCGTCGGCCGCGCGCCACACGACGACGCGCATGGCCTGCGACGGGCGCAGCGGGTTCGTCGCCGGCTGCACCGGCGGAGGAGCCATCGGCGGGACGATCGCCGAGGCCTCGCTCGCCAGCCGCGCGCTCGCCTCGTACGCGGGGACGCCGATGCGCGTCTTCTCGTCCGGCGGATCGGCCAGATCGTCGCCGAGGAGCGATTGCGTGGGCCACGCGTCCATCTCATCGGTCCGCCCGGGCAGCGCGGCCTGGGCGACGTCGCCGGGCACCGTCTCGCGATCCGGCACCGGCGTCCGGTCGGAGGAGGGAGCCACCGGCGGGACCGCGGGGGTCAGCTCCTCGACCGCGGGCCGGCTCGCGCGGCCTCTCCGCTTCGGCTCGGGCGCAGGCACGGGCATCTCGTCGGTCGCCATCGACTGGGTCACCTCGTCGGGAGGCCGGGCGATGGTGATCTCGGGGCGGGAGCGCTTCGTCCGTCGAGCGGGTCCAGGCGGTGGTCCGGCCGGAGCAAACGGCGAGACGGCGCGCGGCTTCGGGGCAACCCCCTGCGGCCGCGGCGAGCTCTTGGGCGCCGGAGGGACGGGCTTGTCCGGGGGTGGCGGCGGTACGGTCTTGCCAGTCGGGCGGCCGGGGAGGGGAGTCTGCGTCGGGGCCTGCGCCTGCGACGGGATCAGGGCCGGCGCGGGCGCCGGACGGACCGCCGGAGGAGGCGCGGACGGCAGCTTCACCTGCGGCGGTGGCGGCGGCGGCGGGGGCGGAGCGCTCGTCGCCGGCGCGAGGGTCGTCGCCAGGTCCGCGGCGGCCTTCGCCAGCTCGAGGGCGCGGTCGTCGGCCTGCGCCTCGGATGCTGCCTCGGCCGCGCGCCGCAGCCACTTCAGCGCGTCGCCGCGATCGCCGCGGGCGAACATGGCTTCGGCGGTGGACAGCGCCCAGGCCACGTCCTCGGTGTCGTCTTTCTTCGCGGGCGGGATCGGGCCGGTCCCCGCGCTCGTCTGCGCCATCTCCCCCTAAGTTCGCGCAGGCGCGGCCCGGCGGCAAGCACCGTCTCCAGGACGCCAGGCTCAGGCCTCGCGCACCAGCTCCTCCAGCGGCAGGCCGCGGGGCAGGCGCCCCTCGGCGCGCTCCGGGCGGCCCCCGCCGCGCCCGCCGTGCTTCGCGGCGACGTTCTTCAGCCACGCGCCGCAATCGAACGAGACGCCCGACCCCCGCTGCACCACGACCGACCAGTCCTCGTGCTCGTCGGTGCCCGAGGCGCAGAAGGCGACGACGTCCGCGCGCGCGGCGAGGCGCCCGGCGAGCGTTCGCAGCATGGGTACGTCGTCGCGTTGCCGCACGAGGACGATGCGCGTCGTCCCGCTCGGATCCGGCGGGTGCGCCGCGAGGAGGCGCTCGGCCAGGAGCTCCACGAGCTCGCCGCGGGTCGTCGCCAGGGCGTCGGTGCGCGTCTTCAGGTCGCCCTTCAGCTTGCCGACCGCGCTCCCGACGTCGAGCAACCCGCACGTGAAGTCGCGGGCCAGCTCGCCGAGGACGCTCTCCTTCTTCCGGGCATCCTCGATCGCGCGCCGGCCCGCGTGGAACGTGACCCGCCAGCCGCCCTTGTACTTCTCCAGGCCCACCACCCGCACGACGCCGATCTGTCCCGAGCGCGTGCAGTGCGTCCCGCCGCACGGCGAGAAGTCGAACCCCTCGATCGCGATGACGCGGACGTCGTGATCGACCTTCGGGGCGCGACGAAGCGGCAGCTTCGCGAGCTCGTCGGGCGACGGGAAGAGCGCGCGCACCGCGACGTCGTTCATGACGACGGCGTTCACGAGGTCCTCCGCGCGCGCGACGTCCCGCTCGGAGACGGCGCCCTCGACGTCGATCGTGCAGCTCGACGCGCCTAGCCGCGAGGAGACGGTCTCGGCGCGCGCCACGTCGACGAGGGCGCGGGAGAGGGCGTGCTGCGCGGTGTGCTGCGCCATGTGATCGCGGCGGCGAGCCGCGTCGATGGTGCCCCGCGCGAGCGCGCCGCCGTCGATCGCGTCGAGCGCTCCCTCGACGCGATGGTGGATGAGGCCGGCCTCGTCGACCTGGACGTCCTCGACCCGGAGCGACCGCGCGCCGACGAGCAGCGTCCCCTGGTCGGCGAGCTGCCCGCCCGACTCGGGGTAGAAGAGGGTGCGGTCGAGGACGACGGTGGGCTTCCCCTCGAGCTCCCCGAGCCGCGCCGTCGCCTCGAAGGTCGTCGCGAAGGGATCGGACCAGTAGAGCTTCTCGGTCGCGGCGTTCGCCGGCGGGGGGGAAGGCATGGCGACTGTGTTAACCTCCCTGGCGATGGAGGTCACGGTCAACGGCGCGACCCGCGACGTCCCGGAGGGGCTGACCGTCCGGGCCCTCGTGCAGCACCTCGGGCTCGACGAGGGACCGGTGGCGGTCGAGGTGAACCGCGCCGTCGTCCCGCGCGCCCGTCACGGCGAGCACGTCGTGGCGCCGGGCGACGTGATCGAGATCGTTCACTTCGTCGGCGGCGGCTGATTCGCTCGTCCGATCCACGCCATCAGCGGCTCGACGTCGGGCTTGGTGAAGACCGGGCCGTGGCGGCGGGCGTGGGCGAGGACGTCGTCGGACGCGCCGGAGGTGAAGAAGCCCACCGGAAGCGACGGGCGCCGTCCGAGGAGCTCGCCGGCGAGGTCGGCGCCGTCGCCGTCGGGGAGCTC
>JBEKGQ010000359.1:0-7298 GCA_050012715.1 Polyangiaceae bacterium | reverse complement strand
GAGGTGGGGTTGCACTCGACGGTGACCTCGAGCTCGGCCGTGCAGGCCAGCGTCTCGCGGATACCGCGAAGAACGCGGCCGAGCTCCCGCGGGTCCCAGAGGCTCGGCGTCCCCCCGCCGAAGAAGACGGTGGCGACCTCGCGGCCCTCGAGCGACGCGGCGCGGGCGCCGAGCTCCGCGAGGACCGCGTCCGCGTACCCGGCGTGGTCGATGTTCGCGCGCTCCTCGGCGTAGCTCACGAAGTCGCAATACGGGCACTTTGCAAGGCAATACGGGAAGTGGACGTAGACGCCCGCCGTCCGGTCTCGAGATTCCACGGACATGGCGTCGTCGGTCAATTGCCGCATTGCATCGGGAGTGTTACTTTTTTTCGCTGGACCGCGCACCTTGCTCCAAGCAGAACAGCTCATTGAACGCATCCGGACGTATCAGCCATCGGTCGACTCCGACCTGATTCAGCGGGCTTACGACTACTCGTTCAAGATGCACGCGGGCCAGACCCGCAAGTCGGGTCAGCCGTACGTGGTGCACCCGGTGAGCGTCGCCGGGATCATCGCCGACCTCCGGCTCGACGCGGCGAGCGTCTGCGCGGGCCTCCTCCACGACGTCGTGGAGGACACGCTCGCGACGACCGACGACATCACGAAGGAGTTCGGGGTCGAGGTCTCGGAGCTGGTCGACGGCGTCACCAAGCTCTCGAAGATCAACTTCACGTCGAAGGAGGACCGCCAGGCGGAGAACTTCCGCAAGATGGTGGTCGCGATGGCGCGGGACATCCGCGTCCTCCTCATCAAGCTGTGCGACCGCCTCGACAACATGCGGACGCTCGAGCACATGAAGCCCGAGGCGCAGGAGCGCATCGCGCGGGAGACGCTCGAGATCTACGCCCCGCTGTCGAACCGGCTCGGCATCCAGTCGTTCAAGAGCGAGCTCGAGGATCTCTCCTTCAAGTATCTCGAGCCCGAGGCCTACACCGACCTCGTCTCGCAGATGCAGATGTCGAAGAAGGAGCGCGACAAGTACATCACCGACGTCTGCAAGACGCTCTCGAGCCGCCTCGCGAGCCAGAACTTCGCGGCCGAGGTCCATGGCCGCGCGAAGCACTACTACAGCGTCTACCGCAAGATGAAGGCGCAGCAGTCGGGGCTCGAGGCCGTGCACGACCTCATCGCGTTCCGGGTCGTCGTCGAGAGCGTGAGCGACTGCTACGCGACCCTCGGGGTCATCCACTCGCAGTGGACGCCGGTGCCGGGGCGCTTCAAGGACTACATCGCGCTCCCGAAGCCCAACATGTACCAGTCGCTCCACACGACGGTCATCGGGCCGGGGCGCGAGCGCATCGAGATCCAGATCCGCACCCACGAGATGCACCGCGTCGCCGAGCGCGGCATCGCGGCGCACTGGAAGTACAAGGACCGAGGCGGGGGCGGGGGGATCGCCGATCAGGACGCGGCGCGGTTCTCGTGGCTGCGGCAGCTCCTCGAGTGGCAGAAAGAGGTGAAGGACCCCGCCGAGTTCCTCGAGGGGGTGAAGGTCGACCTCTTCCAGGACGAGGTGTACGTCTTCACGCCGAAGGGGGACGTGCGCGTCTTCCCGCGCGGCGCCACGCCGATCGACTTCGCCTACCAGATCCACACCCAGCTCGGCGATCACGTCACCGGCGCGCGCATCAACGGCAAGATCGAGCCGCTCCGCTACAAGCTCCGCAACGGCGACGTCGTCGAAGTCCTCACCCGGCCCGATCAGCAGCCGAACAAGGACTGGCTCGACTTCGTCGGGACGACGCGGGCGCGCTCGAAGATCCGGAACCACCTCCGCACCGATCAGCGCGACAAGAGCAAGCGGCTCGGCGAGGAGCTCCTCGAGCGCGAGCTCCGCAAGGCGGGGATCAGCGTCAGCAAGCTCCTCAAGAACGAAGCCGAGATGCGCCGCGTGTTCGACGAGCTCAAGGTGCAGAACGAGGAGGAGCTCTACGTCAACATCGGGTACGGCAAGCTCGACCCCGAGGACGTGGTCAAGATCGTGGCGCCGCCGGACGCGCAGGGGCAGGAGAGCAAGCCCCCCGAGCAGCTCCGCGAGGGGCGCCTGGCTGGCCTCGTGCGCAAGGTCATCAAGCGCGACGACAGCGCGATCCGCATCAACGGGATCGACGACGTCCTCGTGCGCTACGCGAAGTGCTGCAACCCGCTCCCCGGCGACGACATCCTCGGCTTCATCACGCGCGGGCGCGGGGTCACGATTCACCGGCGCGGCTGCCCCAAGGCGTTCGACACGGATCCCGAGCGGCGGGTCGAGATCACCTGGGACAGCAAGGCGCGCATCAACCGCAGCGTGCAGCTCCGGGTCGTGACCGCGAACCAGCCGGGCATCCTCGCCAACGTCGGGCAGACGTTCATGGCGCAGGGGATCAACATCAGCGAGGCCAACTGCCGCGCGGGGGACGACGGGCGCGCGGTGAACCTCTTCTCGTTCGTGTGCGCGGATCTCTCGCAGCTGAAGCTCGTGATGAAGGCGCTGACGAAGGTGAAAGGCGTGGTGGCGGTCGAGCGGGCGTGACGGCGGGGTCATTTGACAACGCCACGGCGTGTGGAATGATCGTTCCACATGCCGGCCGCCACTTCGCCCGCCAGCGCCGATTCTCGCCGGGAAGCGCTCGTTTCGCGCATTCTCGAGGCCGCGCTCGAGCTCTTCGCCGAGCGTGGCTACCCTGGAACATCCGTTCCATCGGTCATGGAGCGCGCGGGCGTCGGCGGGGGGTCGCTCTACCGGCTCTTCGAGAGCAAGGAGGTGCTCGTCAACGCCGTGTTCCGGGAGGCCAAGGGCCGCCTCGAGCACGCGCTGCGCGATGGGCTGGACGCGAGCCTTCCCCCGCGCGCGCTCTTCGACGGCCTGTGGGCGCGTCTCGCCGCCTTCGCGCGCGCCGAGCCGCTGCGCTTTCGCTTCCTCGAGCTGCAGGACCACGCGCCCTACCTCGACGGCGAGAGCCGCCAGCTCGAGCTCGCCGTGCTCGCCCCCTTGCTGCTCGCCGTCATGGACTTCCAGCGGCGCGGCGTCTTCCGGTCCGACGTGGAGGCGCCCACCATCATGGCGTTCGTGTGGGGCGCCTTCGTCGGCCTCGTGAAGTCCGAGCGGCTCGGTTACGTCAAGCTCGGCCCCCCCGCGTTCGATGCGGCGCGCGACGCGTGCTGGCGCGCGTTCGCCGTCTCCGATCCCATCCCAACCGCCCCCCTCGACGACAAAAGGAGCCCTTCATGGAAGCGACGACCTCGGTGAATGGCGGCACGCGCCGCTCGAGCAGCAGCGCGAGCACCGCGCGCCCGCGGACCCTCGACGACCTCGCGCGGCTCGACGTCGCCGAGCTCGGGCGCCTCTATGCCGGCGGCGTGGCGCCCTCCGGCGTCGGCGTCCTCGAAGGGCACCCGCGCGGGCGCATGCTCTCGGTGCGCGGGCTCGACCACGGCCTGCCGGGACGCGCCTTGCGGCGGCTCGCCGGCGCCGAGGCGTTCCCGTGGGGCGGCAAGAGCTTCGCCGGCGACGGCGAGACGGGCACGGGGCTCAACCGCGTGCACCTCGGCGGGCGGCACCAGCTGTTCCCGTTCCTCACGAGCATCCGCCCCTCGGTGCTCGATGGCGCGCCGTGCGTGGTCCTCGACTACGACCTCCCCGACAACCCGGGGCTCATCCGCGCCATCCACGACGAGGTCCGCGCGATCGAGCCGGGCCTGTTCCTCGGCCCCGCCATGTGGAAGGCCAAGGCCGGACCCACCCTGGTCCTCTGGTTCGCCCTCGACACGCGCGTGCAAGCGACCTCCATCGGCGGCCCGAGGGTCGCCGCCGGCTGAGCGTCCCGGGGGCGCCGCTCCGTCAGCCGGGAGCGTCGTTCGCGCCGTCGGCGGCGCCGGTGTCGGTCGCGCCGCCATCGGTGGCCGCGCCGTCGGTCACCCCGCCGCCATCGGATGCGTCGGCCGCGCCGGCGTCACCGCCGCCCGCTTCTCCGCTCGCGTCGGTGCCCCCCGTCGCGTCGCTTCCGGTCGCGTCGCTTCCGGTCGCGTCATTCGTTCCCGTGGCGTCCGTCCCCGGGTTCCCCGCGTCGTTGCTCGTGACGTCGTTCCCTTGGGCGTCGTTCGCCGTGGCATCGGTGCCTGGTCCGGTGGCGTCGCCCGCGGCGTCGTCGACCGTCGCGTCCTGGCCGGACGGACCCGAGTCGGTCTGACCCGAGTCGGGCCCCATGGCGATGGAGCACGTGCTCGCCACGCAGCTCAGCTCCGTGTCGCAGGTCGTTCCGTTGCAACAGGGCTGCCCCTCCCCGCCGCACGTCGTGCCCCCGTGACCGCCGTCGGCTCCGCTCCCGCCCGAGCCACCGCTCGAGCCGGAGCAACCGGCGGCAACGAGGGTGGCCGCCGCGAGGGCGAGCAGGACGAACGATGTGGACCTCATGCGCCCAGCTTATCCGCCCCGCGGAAGGCGTCAGTACTTGCAGCTCACGAGCTGCCCGCTGACCTGCCCGTCGCCCTGGAGGTAGGTCACGAGGAACTTCCCCGTCGCGAGCGAGACGATGCGCGCCTCGGAGACGTTCACGCCGTCCGGCGACACGTCGAACACGGTGGGGAGCTTCTGCTTCAGGTCCGCGCCGAGCACCGTCATGCGCACCTTGCGCGCCGGCGCCTTTCCGTCGATGAACGACACGGCGAGATCGCCGGTCGACGTCACGTCCATGCTGGCCGAGTCACGCGCGTCGTTCGGCGCAGAGGGATCGGTCAGGGCGACCTTCTGCGGCTTCTCCGGGGTGGCCGTCGCCGGGAAGAGCACGCCGTAGAGATCCGTCTTCTGGAACTCGGTGGTCATCACGTAGACCTGCCCGTTCTGCATGTCGAGCGCGGGCATGCCCACCGCCGCGCCGAGCCACATGGACTTGGGCTCCCCCGCCTTCTCGAGCTTCGCCGTGCGCTTCACGAAGACGATGTTCCCCTGATCGCGCGCGGTGATCATCATGCCGAGATCGCCCATCTGGATCGCCACCGGGGTGACGAAGTGCTCGATCTTCGGGTACTTGCCGTCCTTCGTGGGCTTCACGACCCGCTTGTCGACGACCGAGTCCTTGATCATCCCCTTGCCGGGGATCTCGTCGATCACCCACTGGTAGAGGAGGTTGTGGTCGTCCCCCGGTCCCTCGCGCTTCACCTGCGTGCCGAGGACGAACGACTTCTTCTCGCTCCCGAAGGTGCGGCAGTCGCGGAAGTCGACCGCGGCGCCGTCGGTGTCGCTGCCGGCGGAGAGCTTCGCCACCTGGTCCTCGGTGGGATCGTCGAACTGCGAGCCGCCGTCGTCGCTGATGACGGGCTCCGCGTCGGCGGGGCCGCAGCGGAGGTAGCTGCCGGCGCCGGTGGGCGACTTCGTCGGCGGGAACGCGTCGAGGAAGTCCATGCCGATGCGCATCTTGCCGGTCTTGAGGATCCCGAGCGGCGTGACGCGAAAGAGGTGGCGGACCATCGCCGGGTCCTTCTTCGTCTCCTGGTCCTTCACGTGGCTCCAGTCCGGGTCGGCCTTGGTCACGGCGCCGGTGGCGTCGACCATGGCGACGCGCGGCGAGCCGTCCCCCACCGCGTAGCCGACCGCGACCTGCTTGCCGTTCTCGATCTCGACCGACGTGAGCCCGGTGTCGAGCCGCCCTCCCTTGTCGATCACGAACGCCGCCTCCGCGGTGCACGGCGGGGGAGGCGGAGGGGGCGCCGGCGTGGCGCTGACGGACGCGGACGTCGCCGCGGCCACGGTCGTCGCCGCGGTGGCGCTGGGCGTGGCACCCCCGCCCGCGCCGCTGCTCGGTTCATCCTTGCAAGCGAGGAGCGCTCCCGCGAGCGCGAAGGGCAGGGCGATACAGACGGTGCGAGCGCGGACGATCATCGAGGACCCCTCCTGTAGACGTGAGCGGCCGAGGATAAGGCAAGTCGCGTCACCACGTCAGCTCGATCTCGCCGTCGAACGGCGAGGAGAGCTTCACGCGCGCCTCGACGTGCACGCCGCACGCGCGGGCGATCCCCTCGAGGACCCCGATGTGATGCGAATCGAGGAAGTTGTAGACGTGCGACAGCGCCAGCACCGCGCGCTGGGCGCCGATCTCGAGCAGCTCCGCGCGCGACGGCGGGAGGGAGATCGCGTACCCCTTGGCGCACGCCGCCAGGGCGCCCGGGAGATCGTTGGCGGTGCTCAGCACGACGCGGCCCACCGTCGACTGCGCGAAGATCCCGTGCGTCGAGCGACCGAGCCGGCGGAGCCCGGAGCGGAGCGTCGTCTTGGGAAAGAACGCGGTGGCGGCTTCGACGAGGAGCGTCGTGTACTCGCGCATCGGGACGTCCTGGAACGCGAGGTAACGCTCGCGCGCGGACGGCAGCACGACGCCGCGGTTACGGGCCCCGTCGACCACCGCGCTGGCGTACATCCCTTTGACCCGCGCGTTGGGCGGCATCACGTCGACGTACGATGCCACGTCGAGCGGTGCGTCCCAGTCGGGCGCCACGAAGTCGGAGGCCATCAAGTCGAGATAGTAGCCGAGGTTCGGTGTCCGAGCTGTTTCGCGACCGCCGCCACGTAGCGGTCGAGGGCCGCCGGGGCGCGGGCGAAGAAGAGCGACGGCTCGATGAGCTCGAGCTCCATCACGCGCGGCTGGCCGCCCTCGCCCCGAGCCACGTCGACGCGCGCGTAGAGGAGGGGCCCGGGAGCCGCCGCGACGGCGCGCCGGGCGAGGTCCGCCTCGTCCGCCTCGATGGGCACCGCGGCGGACACCGACTCGGGGTCCCCGAGGAAGCGCGGCGTCTTGCGGACGGCGTGGGTCGCCTCGCCGTCGATCCAGACGATGGCGCGCTCGCCGTGGCCCTCGACCGACGACAGGTACGGCTGGACCAGCACGTCCTCGCGTGCCGCCAGCGCGCGCAGGTGGCTCTCGCCGCGCTCGAACGCGGCGGCGCTGACCGCCGACGAGACCCGGATCGTGCCCCGCGAGCCTCCCGACACCGCCGGCTTGACGACGAGGTCCGACCAGCCGCGCTCCCGCCGGAGCTCGGCCAGCGTCGTCCCTTCGCCGCGGCGCACGAGGTGCGTCGGCACCACCGGGATGCCTCGCGCGTCGAGGTCGAGGAGGTAGCTCTTGTGGACGTTCCAGCGCACCGTCCCGCGCCCGTTCCACAGCGTCGAGCGCGCCGCCACGCGGTCGACCCAGGCGAGGAAGTCCGCCGGGCGCTCGGCGTAGTTCCAGGTCGAGCGGATGAGCGTCAGGCCGGCCGAGGCGAAGTCGGCGTCCGGGT
>JBEKGQ010000358.1:0-7303 GCA_050012715.1 Polyangiaceae bacterium | reverse complement strand
CACGAAGGTGGACGAGAAGACCTCGGGCTCCGAGGCCAGCCGATCGTGGATCCGGCGCAGCGTCTCGACGAGCTTCATTTCGCCTCATCAGGATAGACCAGCCGGCCCTCCTATCGGCGCGGGGATGCTGGGGCCAGAGCGGTCGTGCCGAGCTCCCACATGTTGTCGGCCACGTTGATCGTGACCCCCGGGGGCACAATCTGGTCGACGCGGTCGAGCACATCGCCTGGTAGGTCGATCCCGTCGGCGGCGAGATAGCCGTCGAGGTGCTCCATGGTCCGCGGACCGATGGTCGCCGAGGATACCGCAGGGTGGCCCCGCGCGTGACGTCATCCTCGCTCGCCTGCTCGAAGTCCTCCTCATCGAAGCCCTCCGGTCCACCGCAGGGACCAGGGCCGCGTCGGGCCTCCTCGGAGGCTTGGCCGACGAGCGGGTCGCGGTGGCGATCCGACGACTGCACGAACGCCCGACCAAGCCGTGGACGGTCGCGCAGCTCGCGAAAGAGGCTGGGCTATCACGCTCCACGTTCTTCGAGCGCTTCAGCCACGCCGTGGGCGTTGCTCCGATGGAGTACTTGCTCGGCACGCCGTCCGTGGCGTCGGTGGCGCGCCGCCCTTCGCCGAGCCCCCGCAGCCTGCGAGCGCGCCGACCAGCACGGAGGCAGCGACGGACCTTCCCTCGGCGTGTCGGAAACGGAGCACGAAGGCCCGCCGCTGCTCAGATCGGGTACGCGAGCACGAGCACCTCCTCGTTGCTCGGGAGTGGGGCGTAACCGCACGCGAACAGCTCGAGCACTGGGGCGAACGGGTTCGACAGCTCGCGATAGGGGCGCCCTTCGAGCGGTCGCGCTGGATCGCGTGAAACCCGCTCGTCCCGACGCACCGCCGCCTCCCACCGCTCCGAGGCGCGCACCCAGTCGCCCAGGATCCGCGTCACCGCCTCGTCCGCATCCGCGCCCCGTGAAGCGCCCCTCGCGGCGCGCAGTCGGGCTCGAACGGCCTCCGCGTCGTCGCGCCAGCCCGGTTCCATCCCTCCCGGAGTCACGAGCCACGTGGAGGCGTCCGGCACCCAGACCCCCGGCTTCGTGTCGTGGACTTGATGCTGGTACTGTCCGAGCCAAGGGGAACCACCCTCGAGCCGCGTCGGCACCCAGAGGACCGTGCGAGGCTGCGGACAGCCCCAGGGCTCGAGCGCGCGCACGAGCTGGAGGCCGCAGCGCTCGGCGTGCTCGATCCCTTCGACATCGGCCGCCACGAGCGCGGCGTGCTCGACGACCCCGGGGACCGGGCCGCGCGGCAGAAAGGGCGCCCATCGGAGTCGCTGCTCACGCTCCTGGGTCTCCAGGCCCTCGACGCGAGGGAAGCATCGCGCGGTCGCGCCCCGCCAGGCCGTAGGAACGAGGCCGCAAGCTTCGAGGGCGTCCCAGGCGTCGACCGGATCCGTGAGGCCCTCGACCGCCGCGAGGGCCTCACGCAAGCGCGCCCGCGCGGGTCGAAAGGCGCGTGCGACGAGCTGCGGCAACGCCGTTTCGGACATCCTGCTGCGCTGATGATGCCACCGCCGTCGTGGAAGACGAGGGGCTCAACGACCTCACTGGAAGGTGCCCGTCGCGCAGATGTCCGGCGCGAACCCGAGGGACGACGCCCCGGGCACGCTGATGGGCGTGGTCGTGTCGTCGATCGACGTGAGGAACGCGACGAGCTGGGCGATCTGCTGCGGGGTCGGCGCGAAGTTGGACGAGAAAGCCTCGGCGTGCGACTGGAACGTGGGGCCGAAGACCTCCTCGAGCGTGCGCGCGTTGCCGGCGTGAAAGTAGGGGGCGCCCGTCACCATGCCCACCAGGGCGGGGACGTTGAAGCCGTTCGCCCCCTGCGCCGTGACGGACATCGACGGCACTGGCGGGTTGGAGGTGCCGCCGCCGGCGCGCACCTCGAGCACGGTGACGCCCTGGGGCGCCACGCCGGTAGGCGGCGCCGCGGGGAAGGTGCCGACGTTCCGGAGGATGCACGTGATCTGGTCGTTGTTCGCGTTGAACGGCGACAGGCGGAAGGTGGCGCTCGCGGGCGCGAGCGCCGACGGAAAGCCGGCGGGGCGCGTCCAGGTCTGCGTGATGAGCGCGCCGGTCGTCGGATCGTCGTTGCCGGCGCCGGGGGTGTAGAAGCGCTTCGAGATGGTCCACAGCGGTCCGCCGTGGCAGCCCGCGCAGTTGTTCTGGACGAAGAGCGTCTGCCCGGCCGTGACGTCGGACGCCGCGGCGCCGATCACGCCGCGGGGCGCGCGGATCTGCTTCACGTAGTTCGCGATGTCGTCCCAGTTGGAGAGGGTCGAGTTGACCGTGCCGCCGTCGGCGCCGGGGACGCCCGCGTTCTCGGGCATCATCGCGGCCGAGCTGCCGTTGAGGCCATCTTGCCGGCTCGCCGTGACGACCTGCGGGGCGGTCGCGGCGGTGCCGTCGAAGATGATCCGGTCGCCCGCGGCCGGCGGTGTCGAGGTCGCGTGCACGATCGCGCCGACGCCGCCCGAGTTGCCGCGCGTGTTCTGCTCGAAGTCGTGGATCTCGTCGAAGATCCCGGTCCAGTTCAGGATGCGCTGGTCGCCCGCCGAATCGAACGTGCCGTCGAGTGAGATCGTCTGGCGTGGCCCGCGCGCGAAGAACCAGGTCACGTTGTCGGTGAGCCCCTCGGCGTGGCATGCCTCGCACGAGTTCCACGCGGCGCCGTTGAGTGACCAGCGCGCGACGCCGGTCGCGAAGAGGCGGTGGCCGTTGATCACCGAGGCCTGGGGCGTGCCCGCCGCCGGCACGGTGGAGGAGGCCACGGCGGAGATCGCCGCCTGGGTAGCGAACTCCACGACCGAGACGTTCAGCGTGGTCTCGTTGATCGTGAGCCCGAAGGCCCCCGAGCCCGAGATGGCGAGACCGTACGGCAGCTCCCCGGTGTTCGGCGCGGCGAGCTCGAGGTCGATGTAGTCGTTCGTCGTGGAGCCGACCTGGTCGAGCGTCCCGTTCGAGTCGTACTTGACGCGGTAGACCGCGTCCGAGCCCAGCGCCGGCAAGTACGCGACGTCTGCTCCCGGGATGAACGCGATGTCCTCGGGGATGAGAGGAAAGCGCGGGACGGCGCTCGCCCCCTGGGAGGTGAAGAGGGTCTGGAACTGCTGCGTCAACCGCAGGCCCTGGGCCGGCAGCTCCTGGTTGGCCGTCGTGTCGACGACGAAGATCGAGGCGTGGACCTCGGTCTTGACGTTCGCCGGGTTTGCCGCGCCGCCGTCGGCGGAAGCGCCGATGACGTTGACGGGCCCGCGCGGCGACGCGCAGGTGGCGGTGACGTAGAGGCGGCCGGAGTCGAGGGCCGCGGCCGAGAGCTGGTTCGGGAAGCAGCCGGTCGTGTTCCCGTCGCTGTCCTGGAAACCCGTGTCGCTCACCGGCGCGATCGTGATGGGCGTCGCCACCGCGTACGTCCCCGCGTTGAACGCGTAGACGACGCCCTGTCGGTCCACGTCGAACTGGCTGTCGTCGGTGGGGAGGCCGGTGGTGAGAGCCTGCGAGAAGAACTCGGTGACGTAGACCGTCTCGGCCGAGTCGTTGCCGGTTCCTCCGTTGGTGACGACGACGGCCCTCGGGTGAGCGAGGCCCGGCCGCGACGTGACCGTGCCGAGGAACCCGGTCGCGGCGAGCGACGCGTTCAGGTCGACCGTGGACGCGACGCTCATGTCCGCGGTGTTGACGACCGTGACCGTGCCCTCGGCCCAGTTTGCGACGTAGAGCTTCGTCCCGGACGGCGAGATGGCGATTCCGGTGGGCTCGGAGCCGGTCGAGGCGCTGGCGGGCGCGATCGAGGGCGTCGTGTGCAGCCCCGTGACTTTCACGACGCGCTGGGCCTGGCGGTACGTCACGTACGCGGTGTCTCCGTCGTTGCCGATGACGAGCGCCCAGGGCTCGGAGCCGGCGCCGGTCGGGAGCTCGATGGTGCGCTGGACCGTCGCCGGTGATGCGGCGAAGCTCGTGGTGAACACGGAGACCGAGTTGGCCGTCCGATTGGCCGCGACGGCGATCGCATCGTCGGGCGTGATGGCGATGGCGGAGCCGTTCGTGGGCTGCGCGCGCGCGCTGCCGGGCGAGCCGTCGGTCGAGGCCTCGTCGACGGGGGAGGCCTCCGCGGACGTCTCGGACGAGGCGTCGCTCGAGGCCTCGACGAGAGAAGAGTCCATGGACGCATCGGCCGAGACGCCGGCGTCACCGTTGCCAGTCGAGGAGTCCACGGTCGATGGAGAGCCGCTGTCGCCCTGCCCGCCGGCGTCGGGGTTGCCGTTCGTGCTGGCGTTGTTGCTTCCGCAAGCGGCGATACCGGCGGCCGCCGCGACGGCCGCGAACAAGGTAGACGCGAAGAGGATGGGTCTCATGGGGCGTGGGCCACTGCGAGGGACGTGCCCGTTCGACGCCGTCGCCAAGTGCACGGAACTTGCGGGTCCTGGCGCCCATCCCGTCCGAAGACACGGCCGGCACGTGCCCGGCACGTGCCCTTTTCGACTATGTTCCGCACGTGGGAGGCCCGGAGGAGACACTCAGCGAGGAAATCGATCCGCGCGTCAGCACGCGCGGGCGGCCGGCGCCGGGGCTCGTGCTCGTTTATTCGGAGGGCACGCCGCGCCTGCGAGCGGCGCTACTGCCCCCGGCGGGCCTCGAGATCGGCAGGGGGGCGTTCGCGGGGATGCCGCTCGACGACCAGCGCCTCTCGAGCCGGCACGTGCGCGTCGCGTGGAGCGGCGGCGGCTGGTCGATCGCCGACCTCGAGAGCCACAACGGCACGTACGTCGACGGGCGACGCGTGACGGGCGAGGCGACCTTCGACCGCGCTTGCGTGCTTCGGGCCGGCCGGACGCTCTTCTTGCTGGCGAACGACGTCCGCCGCTTCGTCGGCGCTTCGGTGAAACGTGACGGGGACGCGCTCGTCGGACCGACTCTGCTCGGCGCCTGGCAGGAAATCGAGCGGGCGGCGCGCTCGGGGGACGTGCTCCTCTTGACCGGCGAGAGCGGGGTGGGCAAGGACCTCGCCTCGCGCGCGTTTCACGCCCGCGCCGGCGCGCGCGGGCCCTTCGTCGCCGTCAACTGCGCGGCGATCCCCGAGGGCCTCGCCGAGCGGCTGCTCTTCGGCACCCGTCGTGGCGCGTATTCGGGCGCCACGGAGGACGCGGACGGGTACGTCCAGGCGGCCGACGGCGGGACGCTTTTCCTCGACGAGGTGGCGGACCTCGACTCAAGCGTGCAGGCCAAGCTGCTGCGGGCCATCGAGGCCAAGGAGATCGTCCCGCTCGGCGCGTCGAGGCCGCGGCGCGTGGAGGTGAGGGTGTGCTCGGCGGCACGCGATCTGCGACGCGCCGTGGCCGAGGGGCGCTTCCGAGAAGACCTCTACTTCCGCATCGGTCGCCCCGAGGTCTCCATTCCCCCGCTGCGCGAGCGCTGCGAGGAGATCCCATGGCTGCTCGCCGCCGAGCTCGAGCGCGCGCGCGCCGGGCTGACGGCGGCGCCCGCGCTCGTGGAGGCCTGCATGCTGCGCCCATGGCCGGGAAACGTTCGCGAGCTGCTCTCGGAGACGCGGCGGATGTCGGGAGCGGTCGGCGACCGTGACACCGTCGGGCTGCAGGATCTCGCTCGCGATGCGGGCGCGGAGCTGCCGCGAGCCGCGGCGCGACCGAGCGCCGCGCGCGACTAGACCGACGACGCGACCATCTAGAAGACGCTGCCCCAGCACGGAGGAAACGTGACGCGCGCGGCGCGCACGCTCGGGATGCACCGCAACCAACTACGGCGCTGGATGGCGAAGCGGCGCGCGCCGGACCACGGCTCAGAGTGAGTCGACGGCCACCTTCGCGAGGAGGATCGTCTGGGGCACGCCCTGGAGCGTCACCTGGACCTGGATGCCAGCGCCGGTGAGCGAAACGGGGTTGTCCAGCGGCGTGACCTGCAGCACCTGGTCGATGGATGTGGCCCGCAGCGCGCCCGCCCAGTCGTCGGGGTCGGCGACGATGAGATCCGCGGTGCCCGCGTCGCCCACGCTCGCCACCCAGAGGCCGTTCACGCCCGCGTCGGCGCCGACCAGGCTTGCCGCCCAGGGCAGCGACGCCGCGTCGCCGATAGCGAGCGTGCCGCTCGCGGTCGTGGCCTCGGCGGTGCCCGAAGCGGACGCGACCCCGTCGCTCAGCGCGAACGGCTGACCGATCATGAGGGCGCCGCCGTCGGTACGCAGCCAGTGCGTCAGCTCGGAGAGCGTGGCCCCCGTGCTGCAGAAGAAGAGGAGCGCCCGGTCGTCGTTCATCGCGAGCGCCACGAGCGTGCCCCCGTCGGTGCCGTCCTGGACGCGACCGACGTACGTGCGCACGGGCTCGGCCGCGTCCTCGCCGCCGGCATCGGGCGCGCCCGTTCCGGCATCCGCGGCCACGGCGTCGGCCCCGGCCTCCGGGGCGACCGTACCGGTGTCGGCCGCCGCGGCGTCGCCGCCGACGTCGTGCGAGGATGAAGAAGAAGAGGACGGCGTGCAGCCGGCGGTGAAGGCGAGCAGGCACGCGAAGCTTCGGAAGACCATGTCCACCTCGGTAGTATCGAAGACGTGGGCCCGGGAAGTGTGATCGCTGGACGATACGCTGTCGAGCAGCTCGCCGGCGAGGGGGGGATGGGTCGCGTCTACCGCGCGAGGGATCGGACGTCCGGCGGCGAGGTGGCGCTCAAGGTCTTGAGCGCGCGCAAACACGCGGAGAGGTTCGCGCGGGAGGCCGGCGCGCTCGCGCGCCTCGAGCACGAGGCGGTGGTCCGCTACGTGGACCACGGCGTCACCGAGGACGGTGAGCCCTTCCTCGTGATGGAGTGGCTGGCAGGTGGAGACCTCGCCGCGCGCCTGCGCAGCGGGCCGCTGCTCGTCGGCGAGGCGCTCGGGTTGGCGGAGCGGATCCACGACGCGCTCGAGTACGTGCACGCATGCGGGCTCGTTCACCGCGACCTCAAGCCGAGCAACGTCGTCTTCGCGGACGACCGCGTCGACTCGGCGCGCATCGTCGACTTCGGCATCGCCCGCGAGGCCACGGCGCCGGCCGTGACCGCGACCGGTCTGCGCGTCGGCACCCCGCACTACATGGCGCCGGAGCAGTTCTTCGATCCGAGCCACGTCGACGGTCGAGCGGACGTCTACGCCCTCGGGTGCGTGCTGTTCGAGTGCATCACGGCCACACGCCTCGTGCTGGACAACGACGACGTGGCGGCGTTCGCGCGCGTCGTCCTGGAGCAGGCGCCGTCCCTCCGCGACCGATGGGC
>JBEKGQ010000357.1:0-7310 GCA_050012715.1 Polyangiaceae bacterium | reverse complement strand
GCGGGACCGCCGGCCGAGCAGCTACGGCTTCACGATCGAGCCGCGGCAGACTACGCGGCTGAAGATCCACCTCGCGTACTGACTACTGGCCGTCGTCGTCGGGGACGCCGCCGCCCATCCGGGCGAGGTCTTCCTGCTTCACGCGGTCCAGGTTGAGCTTCGCCGCGCGGTCGCGCATCTGCGCGATGACCTTCTCGGCGGGCGGCAGGTCGCCCTTGATCCACCGCAGCGGGTTGACGCGCGCGACGACGAACGAGCGGAGGTACGGGCTCGTCAGGCCGCGTTCCTTCAGTCGCGCCACCGCGGCCGCGACCTTCTCCTCGAGATCGAGTACCAGGTCGGCGAGTTTCTCGTGGTCGTCGATCGCGCTCTTCAGGGGCTCGTCGACGAAGGACTCGGTCCTCCGCAGGACGGGGTGGTAGGCGCCGCCCGCGAAACGCGGCTGCTTCTCGTAGCAAGCGCCGAGCGTCACGAGCGCAGGGTCCTCGAGGTAGAAGGCGAAGCCCGACTCGGGGCGCGAACCGTCCGTGGCGAGGAGATCGCGGTAGATGCGGATGACTTCGAGGGAGCGCTCCTTCAGGTTGTGCGCCTTCTCGGTGTTGAGCGCCAGGATCTGCCACGCTACCTCGCGCGTCGGGACGACGAGCGCCGTGATGGCGCGCGCGCCGAGCCGGCGCATCGCCTCCAGGCGGTGGCGTCCATTGGGCGTCCAGAAGCCCTCGGAGGGCGCCGTGATGGCGATGATGGGGTCGAGGAAGCGGCCAATCTTGGAGATCACGTCCGCCAGGCGCTTGTGGTGAGCATCGGAGAGATCGCGCTGAAAGGGAGTCGGCTCGACCTTGCCGATGGGCAGGACGGCGAGGACCAGGGGCTGGCCGCCGAGCGGGTCGTTGTAGGCGCCGATCACGCAGCCTCCCTCGGCCTCGATGCGCGCGCTGAGGTCCTTGACGGAGGAGCCATCGCTGAAGCACTGGCGGGGCTCGAGCCCGATCGACTCGCCCTTTGCCTTCCGAGGGCGCGTAGCGCGCTTGGTCTTCGACGACGTCGTCTTCTTCGCGGCCATTCCGCGCTCATAGCATGGCAAGATGCGCCTCGATGATGCATGCGATGAGGAGCTCGTTCGCGCATGTAGTGCTCCTCGCGCTGACGACCTCGTGCGGCGGCGCGAGCGGCCCGCCGGTGGCGGTCGGCACCCCACCGGATCCTCCGCCCGTTCGCGAGGCGGCGCCGCCCCCGCCCGCGACGACTCACGCCCCACCGGTTCCCCCGGCCGCGCCGCTGACCCTCGAAGAGCGAGCGGCGAGGCTGCACGCCAGCGCCATCGTGGTCGACACCCACGACGACATCACCTCCGCGATCCTCGAGGACGGATTCGACCTCGCCCACCCGAACGGCAAGACCGCGACCGATCTCCCTCGGATGCGCACCGGCGGCCTGACCGCCGAGTTCTTCTCGATCTACGTCGACTCCCGCTACTACGAGCGGCCCTCGTCGCGCGAGGGGGGCGCGGCGCGGCGTGCGCTCGACATGATCGACATCACGTATCAGCAGCTCGAGCGCCACCCGCAGGACCTCGTCCTCGCGACGAGCGCCGACGAGATCCGCCGCGCGAAGAAGGACGGCAAGATCGCGGTGCTCATGGGGATCGAGGGCGGGTATGCGATCGAGGACTCGCTCCACGCGCTGCGGGGCTTCTACCGCCTCGGCGTTCGTTACATGACGCTGACGCATTCGACGAACAACGACTGGGCGGACTCCTCCGGCATGGGCGCGACGCCGCCCAAGCCGCGACACCACGGCCTCTCGCCGTTCGGGGAGGAGGTCGTCAAGGAGATGCAGCGGATCGGAATGCTGGTCGACGTGTCCCACGTGAGCGACGAGACGATCGAGGACGTCCTGCGCATCTCCGCCGCTCCGGTCATCGCCTCGCACTCGAGCGCCCGGGCCCTCTGCGATGCCCCGCGCAACCTGTCGGACGAGGAGCTCAAGGGGATCGCGGCCACGGGTGGCGTCGTGATGGTGAACTTCTTCTCGGGGTACCTCGATCCGGGTTACCGGAACGCCATGCATGCCTTCTTCGCCCGCCATGGCGCCGAGCTGGCGGCGCTCGACAAGAAGGGCATGAAGCTCTCGGAGATCCGCGAGGCGGCGCTGAAGATGGGCGCGGGGGACCTGCCGAAGGTTCCCCTCGGGGTGCTGGTCGATCACATCGAGCACATCGCGAAGGTGGCCGGTGTCGACCACGTCGGCCTCGGCAGCGACTTCGACGGCGTGGACTCGATGCCGCAGGGGCTGGAGGGGATCGACGGTCTTCCCAAGATCACGCTGGAGCTGCTGCGCCGGGGATGGTCCGACGAGGACGTCAA
This sequence comes from Polyangiaceae bacterium, assembly GCA_050012715.1. GTDB lineage: Bacteria > Myxococcota_A > Polyangia > Polyangiales > Polyangiaceae > Palsa-1150. The sequence continues at coordinate 4,944 of JBEKGQ010000357.1, read as the reverse complement.
GAAGGTGCTCGGCGAGAACTTCCTCCGCGCGTTCGCGGCGGCGGAGGCGCACGCGCGCTCGACCGGAGCCACCCTCAGCGGGGACGGCAGCACGGAGCGCATCGAGTAGGCGCTTCTGACCGCGACTACCGGCGGCGGACACCGAGGCCGGGCAGGGCGGGGAGCCGGTAGCGCGGCCCGTCGGCGACGTAGCCTCCCTCGTAGGGGTCCTGGGCGAGCAGCCACGCCGTGTCGAGGTCGACGAAGTCGACGCCGCCGAGGGCGCAGGCCACGTGCGCTGCCGCGGTCATGCCCAGACGGGTCTCGACCATCCCGCCCACCATCACGTGGAGACCGGCGGCGCGCGCCGCCGCGCCGATGGCTAGGCACGCGATGGCCCCCCCCGACTTGGCCAGCTTGAGATTCACTCCGTCGGCGTATCGCCGGCGGGTCAGCACGGAGATGTCGTCCAGCGTCTTGACCGACTCGTCGGCGACGACCGGTGCTTCGAGGGCCTCGGTGACCTCGGCCATACCGTCGAGATCGTCGGCGGCGCACGGTTGCTCCCAGCATTCGATGCGAAGGCCGAGACGCTCGCAGGCTCGGGCCAGCTCGATGGCCTCGGCGGCCGAGTAGCCGGCGTTGGCGTCCACGCGGAGGGTCGCGGCGGGAGCGGCGCGCCCCACCGCCTCGAGCGCACGGGCGTCGGCGTCCACGTCCTTGCCGACCTTGATCTTGAGTGCGCGAAAGCCACGAGCGACCCAGCCGCGGGCCAGCTCCGCCATCTTCGCGGGTGCGGCGATGGCGACGGTAACGTCGGTCTCGAGGGCATCCACGCGCGCGTCGCCGAGGAGCGCGCGGACCGGGACGCCTTCCATCTTCGCCATCGCGTCCAGGACGGCGGTCTCGACGGCCGCACGCGCGACGGGGCCCAGGGCGGACAGGACGGTGGTGGCTGCTGCCGCCGGCGTGCGCTCGAGCTGGCGGAGGACGTCGCCTTGATCCTCCCTCGTGACCGGCGGGAGGCAGGCGGCCTCACCGAGCCCCACTTCGCCTCTCCCTCGCCACGTCACGTGCGCCTCGACCTCGACTGCTCGCGTTGCGTCCACGCGGCCACTGGCGATGACGAACGGTTCGAGCAGGGGTACCGACAGCGGTCGCGCGCGAAGCGCTTCGATGTGAACGCCGTCGAGAGTCAGTCGGTGCAAGCGAGGTTGTCGTACGGATTGTCGAGCGCGGCGTCCAGGGGCTCCGGTCCCGTCGCGCCCTCCGGCTCGGTCACCTGCGGCGCCGGCGGATTCGCGCGCGGCGCGTCATGAGGTTCGGACAGCGTGGTGGCGGTTCTCGACGCATTCGTCATGCGAGCGTCATGAGCAAGCTCCGTGCCCCTCGAAAGAGGCACGTGCTCGTACGTCCCTCCGCACCTTCTGCGCTCGTGGCCGCGAATGACGGTTCGCATCCTGGGTTCTCGTGCGAGAAGCCCCGGTCGCGCCGCGGCGCGTTAACATGTGACCCCATGGCTGACCTGACGCTCTACAACTACTGGCGGTCGTCGTCGTCGCACCGCGTTCGCATCGCGCTCGCGCTGAAGGGACTCGAGTACCGGTATGTCGCGGTGAACCTCCTCATGGACGAGCAGTCGAGCGAGGACCACAAGGGCCGGAGCCCCACTGGCTACGTGCCGTGTCTCGTGATCGACGGCGTGGCCTACGTCGAGTCGGTCGCCATCATCGAACTCCTCGACGAGCGTTTCCCATCGCCGTCGCTCTATCCCAGCGACGCGCACGCACGCGCGCGGGTGCGAGCACTGGTGGAGATCGTCGGGAGCGGGATCCAGCCACTCCAGAACCGGCACGTGACGCAGTACCTCTCGCCCGACGCGGACGTGCAGCTCAAGTGGCTACAGCATTTCATCACGCGCGGGCTCGGCGCGCTGGAGCAGGCGATGGCGAGCCACGAGCGGGAGGGGACGCGGGGCCGGCATGCGTACGGCGACACCGTGACGGCGGCGGACGTGTTCCTGGTCCCGCAGCTGGTCTCCGCGCAGCGCTTCGAGATCGACCTCGCCCCGTTCGTCCGCGTGTCGCGCGCCTTCGAGGAGGCCATGAAGCTCGACGCGTTCCTCGCCGCGGCGCCCGAGCGCCAGCCAGACGCCGTGAAGAAGGCCCAATCCGTGTAGGATCCGCCTCAGCGTGGGACGAGCTCCGCGGCGGAAAACCTTGCCCCGATGGCGCCTTCGCGCCGTCCTGGCCGGCAGGGTGCTTCTCGCGATGTCCCTCGTCACCGCTCTCGCGTCGCTTTTCGTGCCCGCGCTCGCCCACGCGCAGGCCGTGCGTACGTGGGGCGCGACGCCAGACGGGCCCGCGAAGCCGGCGCAGGCCCCGACGCCCCCCGAGCCGCCGCCGGTGACGCTCGGGACTCCGCTGCCGGGCTCCACGTCGGGCCCGTCGAGCCCCCCCGTCACCGATCCCACGCCGACCATCACGCGCGCTCCCGAGGCGGTCGGCCCGAAGTACACGCTCGAGGGCCTGGAGGTGCGCGGCAACACGGCGACGCTCGCGCGTGTCGTCCTGCGGTTCGTCCCGTTCCACGCGGGGGACGTCCTCGACGTCGACGACCGCGAGCTCGAGCTGACGCGGTTCCGCCTGCTCGGCACCGGGTTCTTCCGTGACGTGCAGCTCTCGCTGCGCCGGGGGACCCGACGCGGGCTGGTGATCCTCGTGATCGACGTGGTCGAGCGGAACACCGTCGTGGTGGACGACGTCTGGCTGGGGCTGGCCGAGGACGTTGACTCCAATGGCAACGCCAGGCCGCTCAGCGCGTACGGGGGCGCCCGGGTGACCGAGACCAACCTCGGCGGGACGGGCATCGCCCTCGGCGGCGCGTTCGCGGTGGCCGATCAGCAGCTCGCGCTGCGCGTACGTCTCGCCGATCCCCAGTTCCTGCGCTCGAACTGGACGGTCGAGACGGAGCTCCTCTACAGCGCCGCACGTGACTTCTTCGGAAACGGCGACGTGCTCGTGTACGACCCCACGCAGCCGAGTCAGCAAGACTTCGCGGTCGCGCAGTACAAGCGCTTCGGCGGCCGTATCGGAGCCGGTCACGACCTCGGCGTCTCGTCGCAGATCTTCCTCGACTATCGCCTCGAGAAGATCGACGCCTCGCTGCCGCTCGCCGCGAGCGACACCGTCGGGCAGGAGGTCGAGCCGATCGACTTCATGCTCATCCGGGGCTCGAGCGTCCTGTCGACGGTCCGCGCGACCTTCGTCAACGACACGCGCGACGAGCCCTTCTTGCCCACCCGCGGGCATCGCGTGGTGGCGAGCCTCGAGGCCGGCGTCGCGCCGTTCGGCAGCGACTACCCGTACACGAAGCTCACCCTGCACGGCTCCCAGTGGTTTCCCCTGCCCTGGGGACACGTCCTCCAGCTCGATGCCTTCGCCGGGAGCATCGCGGGGACGGCGCCGCTCTTCGAGCGCTTCTACGTCGGCGACCTCAGCGATCTGCTCCCCGACCGCGCTCTCGACCTGGCGTTCGATCGTCGACCGGCGCCCAACTTCCTCGGCACCGACATCGTCGAGCTGCGCTACGGAAACTACGCCGCGAAGCTCGACGCCGTGTATCGCGTCCCCATCTACCGCGGGACGCGGTCGATCTACGGGGTCGACTTCTTCGGGAGCTTCGGGGTCTACGGGCTCGCCAACGAGCAGAACTTCACCGACTACCCGCTGGGCTACACCGGCTTTGCCACCTGGCCCATCGACCTCACCTTCAACGCCGGCCTGCGCATGGACACGCAGGCGGGTGGGTTCGTCTTCGGGATCTCCAACCTCGTCGGCCTCATCCCGGTTCGCGGGCAGCGGTCGGGGGCGGCGGGGCCATGAGGGCGGTCGCCTGGTTCGCCCTGGTTCTCGCGCTCTGCGCCCTCGCCCCGCTCGATGCGGCGGCGCAGCAGCCCGCCCCTTCTCAGCAGCCCGCGCATCCGGCCGCGCTCCCACAGCGGCAAGCGAACTACGCCTGGGACAACGATCTCCTCCGCGCGAGCTTCTCCTACCGCGACGTTCTCGACGCGGCGCTCATGAAGAAGCTCTCGAGCGGTCTGCCGATGATCATCGCGATGCGCGCGTACGTGTATCGCGAGGGGGAGGACATCCCGATCGCCCTCACCACGCGCCTCTGTCGCGTCGTCTACGATCTCTGGGACGAGGTCTTCCGGGTGCACGTCAGCGAGCCGGAGCGAGGCGAGCGGGATCAGGCCGTGCTCCTCGACAGTGCGCTGCGTCTCTGCACCGAGGCGCGGGATCTGCCGGTGGGGCGCCGGAAGGACAGCGCCGGTCGTGGACTGCTCGTCGCTGGACAGGCGTACTTCCTCGGCGTGGTCGTCGACGTCAACCCGGTGTCCGCCGACGTGGTCGAGCAGATGCGGCGCTGGATGTCGCGCCCGACCGGGAGCACCGAGATCGGGCCCGCCGACGCGCTCTTCGGGAACTTCGTGCAGCTCTTCGTGCGGCAGATTGCGACCAGCGACAAGACGCTCCCGTTCCGAACGCAGGACGTTCCGCAGAGCGTCGTGCCGTGAAACGGAGGCTCGCGGCGCTCGGCGCCTACGCCGTGCTCCTCTTTCTCACCGCACCCGCCTGGCCCGACGACTGGGACGGTGTCGGGTTCGTCGAAGCGGTGCAGCGCTTCGACCTGGCGCAGTTCCAGCCGCAGCCGCCCGGCTATCCCGTCTACGTGGCGCTGCTGCGGGTCGCCGCGCTCGTGGTGCGGGACGCCATGCAGGCGGGCGTCGTCGTCGCGGTGGCGAGCGGCGTGGTCGCGGTCGCCTTCGCGTGGAGCGCCGCCCGCGCCGTGGCCGGCGAGCGTGCCGCGTGGGCGGTCGCGACGCTCGTCGCCGCGACGCCGCTCGCGTGGCGGGCTTGCAGTGGGGTCGGCAGCGAGGCGCCGGCGCTCGCGTTCCTCGCG
>JBEKGQ010000356.1:0-11324 GCA_050012715.1 Polyangiaceae bacterium | reverse complement strand
TGACGGCGAGTACCACGCCCCTATTCGAGCGACAACGCACGCGGCCGCAATACGGGAGCGGGCTCTACTTGGGGCGGCTCCGGCGGAGCGGCGCTACGGGGCGCATAGGCCGTTGGTGCAGGTCTGCGTCCCGGTGCAGGCGACGCCGGCGCCGGCGCCCGTACACGTCCCGGTCGCCCCGCAGAAGGCGCTGCTCGTGGCCGGGTCGACGCACGACCCGCCGCACTCGAGGAGCGGGGGATCGCACGCGCACACGCCGGACACGCAGCTCTTGCCCGTTCCGCACGCCACGCCGCCGGTGCAGCCCGTGCCGGTCGCGCCGCAATACGTGTTGCTCGTCTTCGGGTTGACGCACGCGCCACCGCAGAGGAGGGTGCCCGACTGGCAGGTGCACACGCCGTTCGTGCATCCCGCTCCGAGCGGACAAGCCGTGCCGCCGGTGCAGGTCCCCGTCGCCCCGCAGTAGTTCGAGTTGGTCAGCGGATTGACGCACGCGCCGCTGCAGACGACGTCGCCGCCGGGACAGCCGCACGTACCGCCCTGGCAGATGGCGCCGAGCGCGCTGCAGTTCTGCCCCGCGCTCGTTCCCGTGCACGAGCCGCTCGCGCCGCAGTGCGTGTGGTTGCTGTTGGGGTCGACGCAGGCGCCGCCGCACTCGACGAGCGGGGCTACGCACGAGGTCGTGCAGCCGTTCGAGCAGACCTCGGTTCCTGGGCAGGACTGGCCGCAGCCGCCGCACGAATTCGTCGCCGTCATGAAATCGAGGCACGTCGACGGGTTGCCTCCGGCCACGCACGCCGTGTAGCCCGGCTGGCACGAGCACGACCCTCCGACGCACGAGCCACCGACGGGGCATGCCGTTCCGGCCGACCCCACGCCGCTCGTGCCACATCCGGTGGTGGCCCCGCAGTGATTGGTGTCGTTGGCGGGGTCGATGCACGTGCCGTTGCAGTCGACCATCGGCGGCGTGCACGGCGTCACGCACGAACCGCTCATGCACGTCGCGCCCGCGGAGCAAGCGATTCCGGCCGAGCCCTGGCCGAGGAGACCGCAGCCCGGCGTGGCTCCGCAGTTCGTGCTCGAGGCGTTGGGGTCGATGCAGGTCGTCCCGCACAGGATCAACGAGCCCTGGCAGGCGCAAGCCCCTTCGAAGCAGACCTGGCCGCCCGGGCACATCGTTCCGGCGCTGCTCCCCTGGCAGGTGCCCGACGCGCCGCAGTGGTTTGGATCGTATTGCGGGTTGGTGCACGTGCCGTTGCACGAGAGGGCGCACGCTTCCGTCGGGGCATCGACCGGCGCATCCGCGCTCGCGTCGCCGCCGCTCGTCCCGGTGTCCGTCGCGTCGCCACCGGTGCTCGCGTCGCTCGGCCCCGTTGCGTCGTCCCCCGCGGCCTCGCCGCCGCCCGTGTCTCCCCCCGACGTCGCGTCGACCTGACCGTCCGCACCCGTCGCGTCGTTCCCCACGCTCGCGTCGCCGGGCCGGTCGCCGAGCGACCCGAGGCCCAGCACCGCCTCGCATCCACCCAGCGCCGCCGCCCCCGCGCACGCAAGCGCGCCCGCGCTCGCGAGCACCAGCGCCCATCGTCCCTTCGCCCCGCGCATCACCAGCGACCTCCCACGACGACGCCGCCGTCGCTCGCACCCACCGAAGGCGCCAGCGTCACCTGACCGGCCTGGGCGTGACCGCTCGGTCCCCACAGCAGAAGGGCGGCGCCTCCGGCGAAGAGGACCCCTCCTGCAATGAGCCCCACGTCGGATACCTTCGCCGCGCTCCGAGCGCTCGACAGCGGCCCCGCATCGCACAGGTTGTTCGCGCAGTTGGCGCTCGACCTGTCGCTGATCGCGACGATACCGAAGATCGTCCCCACGACGAGCCCCGCCACCCCCACGCCTCCCGCGACCAATCCCGCGGTCCTCCACGCGTTCGAGCCTTCTGCCGGGGCTACCGGCGGTGGCGTGGCCGGGAGGATCGGCGGCGGCGGAGTCGTGGGGGGCGGCGGCGGCGGCGGCTCCGGCGCGGCGTGCTTCAGGACGCCCGAGACGAGCTGATTCTGCGTTCCCTCCGTCACGATGCTCTCGACGTCCTGGCTCGTGCCATCGGCGAGCTCGAAGTGGAACTTGTGCGCGCCCGGGTTCATCGGGAGCGCGCGGCCGTCCAGGGTCGTCGCGAACGGCGCGCCGTCGACGGTCACTTTCACGTCGAGGAGCGGTGCGCCCGCCCCGTCGCGCGCCGTGACCACGACCGTCGGGAGGCTCTTCTCGACCGCGTCCAGCCACGTCGCGCAGTCGGTCTGCACCACGGCCGGGCACTGGGCGTGGGCACAAATGCGGAACTGGTCCCGCGCCTCGAGGAGCTTCTTCGAGTCGCGAAGCGTCTGCCCCTTCATGGACGCGTCGAGGCAGACGGCCTTGTCGTCAGCCAGAACCGGCGGCGCGCACAGCAGCGATGCGGACGCGCACAGGAGAAGGAGGAGGCGGATCTTCATGACACCCGATCAGAGGCACTCGGGCTTGTACTGGCGGTGCCCGGCTGCGTCGATGACGTAAGGAGGGTTGCAGTTCTTCGGGAGGGCACCGGTCTTCGTGGGGGCGGAGACACCAGTGCGCGTGGACGCGGGCTTGCCCGCCGGCGGCGACGTGAAGGACGGACCCGCCGCCGTCGAGGGAGCCCCCGAGGCCGGCGGAGTCGGTGGGCTGGATGCCAGCGGATCGGGGGCCAGGGCGGTCGCGCCGGGGTCGACGATGGCCGCCGACGGCGGGGGCGTCGCCGCGCCCATCGTCGACGCAGTCGCCGAAGGATCCAGGCGCACCGCGGGAGCGGGCCGACCCTTCAGCAGGAAGCCGGCGGTCACACCCCCGACCGCCAGCACCAGCACGCCGATGCCCACCGCGGCGACGATCGCGTTCCGGCGCGACGAGCCGTCCTTCGATCCCGTCTGCCCCCACGAGTCCATGGTCGGCGCGCGCATCGCCGGCGTCACCGCGCCCACCCCGCGCGCCTGGCTCGGGCTCGCGTCGAGCGCGGGCGCCTCCTGCGCCGGTCCGGCTCCGGTCGCGAGCCCCGCCGCCTGCAGCGTGCGCATGACGCGATCGACCGAGCCCCGCGCCCTCGGCGGACCATACTCGTAGAGCGCCAGCGCGAGCTCGCCCACGTTCCCGTAGCGCCGCTGCCGGTCCTTCTCGAGGCAGCGCATCACCACGGCTTCGAAGCCAGGCATGAGGTCGGGGCGGTAGACGCGCATCGACACCGGGGCGGTATCGGCGATCTTGAGGACGAGCTCGGGCATCGCCTCCGCCTCGAACGGCATGCGTCCGGTGACGAGCTGATAGAGGATGACGCCGAGCGACCAGATGTCGCTCCGCACGTCGACGTCGCGCGACGAGCGCATCTGCTCGGGCGACATGTAGAAGGGTGACCCGAGGACGGCGTTGGTCCGCGTCATCTTGTGCTCGCTCTTCGAGCCGGCGCCCGGGGCCATCTTCGAGATGCCGAAGTCGAGCACCTTCACCGAGAGCAGTCCGTCGGCGCGGCGCACGCAGAACATGTTCGCCGGCTTCAGATCGCGGTGCACGATCCCGAGCGCGTGCGCCTCCGCGATGGCTTCGCATGCCTGGAGCAGGAACTCCACCGCCTGCTCGAGCGGCAGCGCCCCGCGCTCCTCGAGCCACCCGTCGAGGTCGCGCCCCTCGAGGTACTCCATGACGATGTAGGGCGCGCCGTTCTCGAGCTTGCCGACGTCGATGACCCGCGCGACGTGCTCGCTCTTGATCCGGACCGCGGCGCGCGCCTCGCGGATGAAGCGGTCCACGACCTGGGGGCTGTCGAGCGCGTCTTCCCGCAGGAACTTGAGGGCCACGAGCTGGTCGAGCTGCAGGTGGTGCGCGGCGACGACGACGCCCATTCCGCCCTCGCCGAGGACACGCTCGACCCGGTACTTGCCGGCGAGGACGTCGCCCGCCTGGACCCCGATGTCGTCGGTGTGGAAGCTCGCCATCAGTTCCCGGAGGCGCCCGACGCGCCTGGGCACACGTTGCGGTGAGCCGCCATCGTCGAACGGGAAGGACACCCCGGTCAAGGGCGAGCAACGCGCCCCTGGCGCGTTGCTACACTGACGACCGTGCGTCTCCCCCTCGTGCCCCCAGCGGCGGCGTGTGCCCTCGCGCTCGCCGGCGCCGCGTGCTCCTCACCGAGCGCGCCCGCGACCGGCCCCGGGACCGACGCGGCAGGCCCGGACGAGGCTTCCGGCGCATCGACGAAGGATGCCACGGCCGGCGACGCGGCAGCCCCCACCTCGGACGCGACTTCCCCCGGAGACGTGGGCGCGTCCCAGGACGCATCCTCCCCTCCCCCGAGCGATGGCGGGCTACCCGACGCGTACGGCCCGGTCGAGGACGGCGGCGAATTCGTGCAGTTCGTCGCGTCGGACGAGACCACCTACTTCGACGAGTCGCAGCAAACGACGCCGACCGGCACGATCGCCTTCGGGGTCGCCGACCCCGCCGCGTCCGACGGCGAGGTCGCGACGCTCACGCGCACCGGCGGCCAGACGACCATCGGCACCGGCGGGGCCGAAGAGATCGTGAGCAACCGGTCGTTCTCCTACGGCACCTTCCGGTATCGCTTCCAGCTCGCGAGCTGCAAGACCACCGAGGAGCTCGTCAACGGCCTCTTCACCTACTTCAACGACGGGAGCACCGCGCCCGACGGGCTGACCATCAACCGCGAGGTGGACATCGAGATCCTCTGCGGCGAGCCCCAGCTCATCAACCTCACCATCTGGACGGAGTACGACAGCGACACGAAATGCAAGAACCAGAGCCGCGTCATCGACACGACCACCGGCACCGTCTACGTGTACGCGGACGACCAGTCGAACGGTGACCAGACGGGGATGACGAGCGACCCGCAGCTGGTCATCCCGGGATTCCCCGCCGCGGCGACGTTCTACGAGATGGGCTTCACCTGGACGCCGACCGATCTCACCTACTTCATGAACATCGGGGGCTCGTACGTGACCCTCTGGGAGGCGACCGACGCGACGCGCATCCCGCAGGCGCCGATGGCGCAGCACTTCAACCTGTGGGCGCCGGGCATCTCGTGGTCGACCGGCGACACCGAGCCTCCGCCCGCGGGAAGCTCGACCCTCACCCTCGACTGGTTCCGGTACGATCCCTTGTGATGCGCCCCCTGTGACGCGCCCCTCCCGAAACGCAACGATCTCCATTCCTCGAGCATCTTCCTTCATCCGAGCATGGTCCCTTCCCGTTCCCCGGCGAGCCCGCCGCTGAAATTCTCGCGGTACCAGATCACCGTCGTGGGGATCCTGGCGTTCCTGCAGTTCACGGTGGTGCTCGACTTCATGATCCTCTCGCCGCTCGGCGCGATGCTCATGCAGACGCTCCACGTGACTCCCGCCCAGTTCGGGCTCGTCGTCTCGGCCTACGCGTTCGCCGCCGGCATCTCCGGTCTGCTCACGGCAGGCTTCGCGGATCGGTTCGACCGCAAGCGGCTCCTTCTCTTCTTCTACACCGGCTTCGTCGTGGGCACCGCGCTCTGCGGCCTCGCGCCGACGTACGCGTTCCTGCTCGCCGCGCGAACCGTGACGGGCCTCTTCGGTGGCGTCATCGGCTCGATCAGCATGGCGATCATCACCGACCTCTTTCCGCTCGCCGTGCGCGGGCGCGTCATGGGCGTCGTGATGACCGCGTTCTCCGCGAGCCAGGTCCTCGGCATCCCGCTCGGTCTCTACCTGTCGAACGCGTGGGGCTGGCACGCGCCATTCCTGATGATCGCGACGGTGAGCCTCGTCGTGGGCTTCGTGATCGCGATGACGCTGAAGCCGATCGACGCCCACCTGAAGAACCGTGTGGACCGCCATCCGCTCCACCACGTCCTGTCGACGCTCGCCAAGCCGCGCCACCAGTGGGGCTTCTTCGCGACCATCACCCTGGCCACGGGCGGCTTCATGCTGATGCCCTTCGGCAGCGCCTTCAGCGTCCACAACCTGGGTATCCCGCTCGAGAAGCTGCCCCTCATCTACATGGCGACCGGCCTCGCGTCGCTCATCTCCGGCCCCATCATCGGCCGCGTCAGCGATGCGGTGGGCAAGTACCGGACGTTCACCGTGGCGACGATCGTGGCCGTGGGGCTCGTGCTCTTCTACACGCGGCTCGGGGTGACCCCGATCGGCGTCGTCATCGCGATCAACATCGTCCTCTTCATGGCGATCAGCGGCCGCATGATCGGCGCCCAGGCGCTGTCGTCGGCGATCCCGGCGCCTGCGGACCGCGGTGCCTACATGTCGATCGCCGCCTCGCTGCAGCAGCTCGCGGGGGGCGTCGCCTCGTCGTGCGCGGGCCTGCTGGTGTCGCAGACGGGTGACGGCCCGATCGAGCACTACGAGCGGCTTGGGTACGTCGTGGCGACGACGATGGCGATCGCGGTCGTGCTGATGGGCAAGATCGACTCGCTGGTCAGGAGCGATGTGCCCGGGAAGGAGCCGGGCGTTTCTGACGGCAGCGTGACAACGCGGCAAGGGCGGGGGGTGGGCGCTTGATCCAAGAAGGTCGCCCCACCCGATCCGTCGACCGCCCTCGCGATGCCCAGATTCCGCGGAGATCATGATGTCTCCACCGTGCCCGCTCGCTTGGATGTTCGGTGCGATCGAGGTCACCCCGTAGAGCTGGTGGGCCTCCGTGACGACCTCCCTCGCTGCGAGCGCTGGTAGTCGTACACGCGGTCGTAGTCCCGGAGCAGCGCGGGGTCACCGGCGAGGCGGGCGCGCCAGTCGGCGTCGGCGGCGAGGAAGTCCCCCTCGGTGATCCGGAAGAGCGTGAAGACCTCCTCGCGCGAGCGCAACGGCTCGGCCAGCTCGAGGCAAACTGCGGCGTAGAGGTGCAGGCCCATCGTCTCCGCGCGGTACTGCGCCGGCGCCGGGAGGGTCCGACGGTCAGGGGACTTCTTCACTCGGGCGGACGTGGCTCGCATTGCTTCCTCCTCGAACCAAAGGTGCACACGTCCCAGGCGGCGGACCCCTGACCCTTGCCTGATGGTTGAGTGATGTGGGCGCCCGTCGGTGTTTGGCGGTCGCCGACGGGCTCCGTGACGATTCGACCCCGGCGCGACACTTCCACCGGCTCCCGGGATCGTCGTGGATCCGGTCCTACATGTCGTCTCCGCAGCCGGTCGCGAGCCCAGGACGCGAACCCACGCGCCCGCGGTTCCACGCGGTCCAGTCGTTGCTGAAGGGGCACGCATGTCCTTCCCTCGTCGCTGGCTGGTCCTCGGAGTCGTGGGCGCCCTCGGATGCGCGGGTAGCGGTCGAGAAGCCGTCGGTACCGCCGGCAGCGACGTGACCGCGTGCGCCACGGGGTCGACGCTGAAGGGCGTCGACGTGTCGCACTGGGACGGCAGTGTGAGCTGGTCCCAGGTGAAGGCCGCGGGCATCACGTTCGCCTTCGCCAAGGCCACCGAGAGCGACGACGACATCGACGACACCTTCGCCGCGAACTGGGCCGGCATGAAGGCCGCCGGCATCGTGCGGGGCGCGTACCACTTCTTCGACCCCTCCGTCAGCGCGACGGCGCAGGCGAGCTACGTCCTGAGCACGGTCGGCACCCTCGAGGCCGGCGACCTCCCCATCGTGCTCGACTTCGAGCAGCTGAACGGCGTCTCCGAGGCGACCGCCGTCGCCGGTGCCGTCACGTTCTTGAAGGCCGTCACCCAGGCGACCGGCAAGACCGCCATCCTCTACATGAGCTCCGACTTTCTCTCGGGCACGTACCCGGCGCTCACCCCGTACACGCTCTGGGTCGCCAACTACGGTGTGTCGTGCCCAGGCATGCCGGCCGAATGGTCCACCTGGAGCTTCTGGCAGAACTCCGACAGCGGCAGCGTGAGCGGCATCTCCGACGCGGTCGATCTCGACTCGTTCAACGGCTCGCTGTCCGCTTTGACGGCGCTGACGGGCGGCTCGAGCGGAGGAGGAAGCAGCAGCAGCGGATCGTCGAGCGGAGGGTCGTCGAGCGGAGGGTCCTCCAGTGGGGGCTCGTCCAGTGGGGGCTCGTCCAGCGGTGGATCGTCCAGTGGGGGCTCGTCGAGCGGAGGGTCGTCGGGAGGGGCCTCCGGATCGTCGAGCGGCAGCTCCTCCGGGTCGTCGAGCAGCGGCTCGTCGAACAGCGGCTGCCAGCTCGCCGGAACGACCTACGCCCAGAACACCTGCACCGAGACCCTGCAATGCGACGGCGGATCGTGGGTCGACCGCTACGACGACCCGACGACCTGCGACTACGGCATCGAGCCCAGCGGAGCATGCATCACCGACAGCGGGTCCGTCGTCCCCGAGAACACGTGCACCTCGACGCTCCAGTGCGACAACGGCGTCTGGGTCGATCGGTACGACGATCCGACCGCGTGCCTGTGACCGTCGCGGCCCGGTAGCGTCAGCGTTGCGTTCGCGCAACGTAGTCTTGTCCCCTTGCTCGGCGACGTCCGCCCGCCGTCGACGCATCGTATCGGGCATGAACGCCAACACGACCCCCTCCACCAGCTCCACCCCGTCCACCTTCACCCGCTGGACCCTCGACCCCGGGCACTCCGCGGTCGGGTTCTCGGTCCGACACTTGATGATCACCAACGTCCGCGGCGAGTTCGAGAAGTTCTGCGGCGCGGTCACCTACGACGCGGGCCGCCCCGAGGCGACGCGCATCGAGGCGACCATCGACGTCGCGTCGCTGAACACCCGCGAGGCGAAGCGCGACTCCGACCTCCGCGGAGAGCTCTTCTTCGACGCCGAACACCACCCGGAGATGACGTTCGTCTCGACGAGCGCACGCGCCGCGGGCGAGGGCGAGCTCGACGTGACCGGCGACCTGACGATCCGCGGGACGACGCGCGAGGTGAAGCTCGCCGTCCGCGACATCTCCGCCGCCACCGACATGCGCGGCAACCAGCGCCTCGGGGCGAGCGCCTCGACCAAGATCAAGCGCTCCGACTTCGGGATGACCTGGAACAAGGCCCTCGAGACCGGCGGCGTGGTGGTCGGCGACGTCGTCACGATCACGCTCGAGGTGTCCCTCCTCAAGGCGGCCTGAGCGCGCCCGTGCCGCGGAAGCCCGGTAGTCTCGACCGGGTGAGGGACCTCGACCTGAACGATCTGCGCGTGTTCGTGCGCGTCGTCGACCGCGGCGGATTCGCCCTCGCCGCGCGCGAGCTCGGGGTCCCCACCTCGACGGTGAGCCGCACCATCGCGCGGCTCGAGGCCGGCACCGGCACGCGCCTCTTTCATCGCACGCCGCGGAGCCTGCACGCGACGAGCGAGGGCCGCGCGATGTACGCGAGCGTCCGCGACGCGGTCGGGACGCTCGAGCGAGCGGCCCGCGCGCTCGAGCCCGCCACGCGCCGGCCCAAGGGCGTCCTGCGAGTCACAGCGCCGACGGACATCGGCGCCTGGTTCTTGGCCGACGTCGCGGTCGCCTTCGGCGAGCAATACCCGCTCGTGCAGATCGACCTCGCCCTCACGAACCGCGCGGTGAGCCTGGTTGACGAGGGCTTCGACGTCGCCGTCCGCGCCGCCTTGCGCCTCGCCGACTCGACCCTCGTCGCCCGCAAGCTCGGGGACGTCGAGCACGCGCTCTACGCCTCGCCGCGCTACGTGGAAACGCACGGCACGCCGTCGTCCCCCGCCGACCTCGCCGACCACCAGTGCATCGTCTTTCGCGGGAAGGACCTCGCGAAGACATGGCGGCTCCACGATGGCGCAGAGAACGCGGAAGTCCCGGTCCGCGGGCGCCTGGGCGGCGACGATTTCGCCTTCGTCCGCGCGGCCGTGCTCGCCGGCGGCGGCATCGCGCTCCTGCCGTGCCTCACGTGCGCCAAGGATGAAGCCGCCGGTCGCCTCGTCCGCGTCCTGCCGGCGTTCGCCTCGAAGGGCGCCGGCCTCTACGTGCTCTACCCTTCCGCGGTCCACGTCCCCGCGCGCGTCACCGCGTTTCGCGACTTCGTCGCCGCGGCGTACGCCGCCGGGCCGTGGGCCCGCCCCGCGCGCGAGCCCGGCGCCTGAGACGGGGAAAACCGCGTCCGAGGACGGCCAGACAAGCAGCACGCGCGGCGCCGCGTTTCGCTTCGCGACGCGGAGCCGGGGGAGACGGTCCTTCTCGTCAACTACGAGCACCAACCCGAGCGGTCCCCGTTCCGCTCGACCTACGCCATCTACGTCTGCCGCGACGCGACACAGGCCCATCCCGCGCCGCGCGCCCCGGCTGCTACGCGGGCGCGCGTCGACCGGGCCAGGTAGAGCGCGAGGAGGGACGCGGTGGCGAGGGGGGGCCATCTCGCGGCACACTGCCACGCCATGAGCGCCTTCACGCCCGCAGAGATCGCCTACCTCCAAAGCCAGCGCCTCGGTCGCCTCGCCACCGCCGCCGATGGTCAGCCCCACGTGGTCCCGGTGACGTTCCGATACAACCCCGTCGAGGACGCGATCGAGATCGGCGGCCACGGTGGCTTCGCGAAGCGCAAGAAGTACCGCGACGTCCAGCAGAACCCGCGCGTCGCCTTCGTCGTCGACGACATTGCGTCCGTCCAGCCGTGGAAGGTGCGGGGCATCGAGATCCGCGGCGAGGTCGAGATCCTCCCGACCGGTGGGAGCGGGATCCTGGCCCACATGGACCCGGAGATGTTCCGCCTCCGCCCACGCCGGATCGTGAGCTGGGGGATCGACGGCGAGATGACGCAGCAGAGCGGTCGCTCGGTGGGCTGACGCCGACGGAACGAACGCCCGGGTCACCAGCGCGCGTGCCAGTCGACCATCACGTTGCTCGGGTCGGCCGCGTCGACCAGAACGGGACGCTCGAGCTCAGGGTACACGGCCCGGTTGGCGACCTCCCGCAGCCGGACGTCGTACGGGTGCCGGCCCTCCACCGCGACGCGCAGCTTCAGCACGCGGACCGTTCCGGACGACTCCGACTCCTCCGCCCCTCCCGACTCCACCCCTTCCGATTCGAGCACGGTGCCCGTCCCGCGCAGGCCGGTCGCGCGGAGGTACCGGCGGTTCGCGAGCCGCCGGCGGCCGCGGACCCCTCGGAGAACCATGAGGCTCCCGGTCGCGAGCCAGAACACGGCGAAGACCGGCCAGCCGAGGACTCCGGCGGGCATGTCGGCGAAGCTGGAGGTGCCGTCGGACAGGGCGCCGATGGTCTCGACCGCGGCGAGGACGATGCAGCCGACGGCGAACGCCATGAACATGGTGCCGGTGACGAGATTCGACAGGGCGCTCAGGCGCCGGGCGGCGTCCGTCCTGCCGCGTTCGCGGGCCGCCGCCTCG
>JBEKGQ010000355.1:0-7315 GCA_050012715.1 Polyangiaceae bacterium | reverse complement strand
GCCCCCGACGGCACGCTGGTGTGGTCCTTCGCCACCGAGGGCCCGATCGACTCGTCGCCCGCGATCGGCCCCGCGGGCGAGATCGTCGTCGGGTCGCGGGATGGGTCGGTGTACTGCTTCCGGTAGGGGCGCCGTCCGAGCCGCGAGGGCCTGTCTCGGGACACCCGCGAATCTGTCCGGGACACCCGTGGTGAGCCGCAACCTCGCGATCTCCATCGCCCTCACCTTTGGCCCGCAGTCTGCACTCTCCGCGAGTCATGCTGCTTTCGACGACCTCGAGCGCGACGGCGTGCGCCGCCTTCCGACACGAACACGCCTTCCGCACACAGCCGGGCGCCGCACTGGACGCTCCGGCGCTTCGGCGTCACGCTGTGAAAATGTCACCGCGCGTTCGGGCCGTGCTGGAGATCGTCTCCGAGATGACCGAGGACGAACGCAACGAGCTCCGCCATGAGCTCGGCACCCCCGCGGAAGGGCTCGATGAGGCCACATGGACGGCCACATGGAACCGCGAGCTGTCGCGGCGTCTGGGCCAGATCGAGCGCGGCGAAGTGCAGCTGCTCACGGAAGAAGAGCTCTTCGCGAATGACGAAGAGTGATCCTTCTCCGCGTCCATCCCGAAGCACGTGAGGAGCGGCGCCGCGCGATTCGTCGGATGCGCAACCCAGGCGCTGCCGCTCGCTTCGACGAGATGCTTCGAGGGATCCTCTCGCGCATTCGTGAGGCCCCCGACCAGTTTCCAGAGCACGGCTTGCTTGCCGTCCAGAATGGCCGACCGGTCTTCCATGTGGTTCGCCGCGCCGTCCTCCCGCAGACATTCCCTTTTGTCGTCTTCTTCTACGTTCGTGAACGTGTTGCGATAGTGCTCGCCATTGCTCACGCGAGGCGCCGGCCGGGCTACTGGTCGCAACGACGTTAGTCCATGCCCTCTCGCGGCTCATGCATGCGTTCCGCGGGCGCATCCCCCCCTCCTTCCCACGCCACCACCTCTACGCGATCCGCAGCGATGGCCAGCTCGTCTGGTCCGTCGAGACCGGCAACTGCTCCTTCTCTTCCCCGACCATCGCGCCCGACGGGACCATCTTCATCGGCTCGAACGACCGCAAGCTCTACGCAATCTCGCCCGACGGCCGCATCCGCATGACGCTCCCGACGGGCGGCGCCATCGCTTCGTCCCCGACGCTCGGCGCCGACGGCACCCTCTACGTCGGCACCGATCGCCACAACGTCCTCGTCATCGCGCCCACGGGGCAGGTGATCCGCCAGCTGCCGACCGATGGCCCCATCCGCGGCGCGGTGGCCGCTACCACCACCGGCGCCGTCATCGTCCCCTCCGAGGACGGCTCGGTCTACGCCTTCGACGCCAAGGGCACGCTGCTCTGGAAGACGCGGACCACGAGCGCCATCGATTCGTCGCCCGCGTTCGGGCGCGATCACGTCATCTACTACGGCGCGCTCGACAAGGCGCTTCACGCCGTCGATGCGAGCGGCACGCCGAAGTGGACCTTCCTCACCCAGGGCGCGGTGAGCTCGTCGGCCGCGGTCAGCGGCGACGGCACGGTGTTCTTCGGCTCGGAGGACAAGAAGCTCTACGCGGTGGCCCCGGACGGCACGCTGGTGTGGTCCTTCGCCACCGAGGGCCCCATCGACTCGTCGCCCGCGATCGGCCCCGCGGGGGAGATCGTCGTCGGGTCGCGGGATGGGTCGGTGTACTGCTTCCGGTAAGGACGCGCGGTGCACCGCCGCCGAGGGCCTGTCTTGGGACAGCCGCGATTCTGTCCGGGACACCCCTGACGTCGTCCAACCTTGCGAGATCGCGGGCGCCCCTCTTGGCCCATCCGCTGCAGACGTCGCGGCATGCCCATTTCGACGACTGTCACCCGCCGGAGTAGACTCCCATGACGATGCCGACGCTCCGAGCCCGTGTTCACAACGGCCGACTCGTTCTCGATGAGCCCACGGACCTGCCCGAAGGCGAGGTCGTCTACTTGCAGCCGGTCGATGCGGACGAGCTGGACGACGCTGAGCGGGCACGATTGCACGAGGCCCTTGCAGAGAGTGTCGAACAGATGAGATCCGGGCGTACGTTCGACGCCGCCGAGGCATTGGCCGAGTTGCGTACTGATCGATGAGGCTTCGCCTCACCCCGCGCGCTTTGGCAGACGCCAAGCGCATGAGGGCATGGTGGCAGCGGCATCGGTCCCAGGCGCGAGATCTGTTCGACCAAGAGCTGGACGCCGTGCTCGAGAGCATTGTCGCGACGCCGAACCTCGGTAGCACCTACGAGCAGGGAGATCCTGCCGTGAACGTACGGCGCATCCTGATGCCGAAGACGCGCAATCACGTCTACTACACACCGTGACCGCTATCGAGATTGTGGTGCTGACCGTGTGGGGAGCGCCGAAGGGCCGAGGGCCGAGGCTGTAGCCGTCGCCCGACCCGCGTCGTCCCGTCCGAAGACGGCTCGGTCTACGCCTTCGACGCCCGGGGCACGCTCCTCTGGAAGACGCGGACGAGGAGCGCGATCGATTCGTCGCCGGCGTTCGGGCGCGATCACATCATTTACTACGGCGCGCTCGACAAGGCGCTTCACGCCGTCGATGCCGCCGGGACGCCGAAGTGGACGTTCCTCACCGGGGGCGCCGTCAACTCGTCGGCCGCGGTCAGCGGCGACGGCACGGTGTACTGCTTCCGGTAGAGCCGCTGTGCGCGCCGACGGCCCATCCTGTCTTGGGACACCCTGGATTCTGTCCTGGGACACCGCTATGTGGCGGAAGCTCAGGATCTCACTGGCGCACCGGCGTGGCCCGATCGCTGCACCCCGGAAGCCATGCCCTTCAGACGCCCACCGAGCTCGCAAGACGCACCGCAGCTCGCGTGTTACACATGCTGCTAACCGGTACCGCTCATGCCCCGAACGACGAACAAGAACGGCTCGAAGGGCCGCCCGAGGTCGAAGGCCAAGGACACGGGCCGCGCGTCCCCACGCGAGTTGGCCGCCATGCGGGCCTATCTCCGAGCCACTGGCGAGCCGGTTCCGGCAGCGCGCATCGAGGCCATGCTCGATGAGTGGAAAGAGGCAGCACGGCCACGGGCAGCACGCTGAGCCTCCGAGGGTCGTCCTCGACACCGGTGCTCTGATTGCTCTCGACGAGCAGCACCCCGTGGAGCGGGTGCGGGACATCGTCGCGGTGTCTGCGGCAGCTGAACGACGCTTGTTCATCCCGGCGGTGGTCGTGGCCGAGTGGTGGCGGGGCGACAATCGCGCTCATCACCGCAACTCGCGGATGTTCAAGGTCGAGGCAGTCACGGAGGTCATCGCCAAGAGCGCCGGCGAAGCCCTCAAGACGGACAAGTACACCGTCGTCCGCGGCGGTGGCAAAGAGCTCGTGGTGAAGCTCACCGATCCGACGACGCGCGACGACGTCCTCACCGGGAAGGACGTCCTCATCGACGTGAAGGTCGTCCAGATGCTCGGCGGCAACGCGGCCGGCGCCAACGTCTTCATCACCCGCGAGGCCAAGAACGGCTCGACGCTCGTACTCTTCCAGCACGAGATCGGCCACTTGCCGGGTATGGTGCCCAACACGCAGGTCGCCACCTGGTACGGGACGGCGTTCTTACGATCAAAGGGCTCGACGGCACGAAGTGGAGCTTCAAGTAGAGCCGGTCCCGTTGGCGGTGGCTATCCGCAGCTCTTGTTGGGAGTGCACGTTCCGTCGGTGCAAGCACAGTTCGGGAACGGGCACGTGTACCCGCACGCGCCGCAGTTGCCGTTGACCGTCCCGTTGGTGTCGCAGCCCGTCGTCGACCCGCAATCGAGCCAGCCGGGGAGACAGGCGTAGGTGCACGTGCCCTGGTCGCAGCCCGGTGACGCGTTCGTGTAGGGGCCGCAGACGTTGCCGCAGCCGCCGCAGTTGTTCGGATCCGTCATCGTGTTCGTGCAGGTGAGCCCGCAGGCCGTGGTGGGCGACGCGCAGACGAGGGTGCACGCGCCGCTCACGCACGTCTCCGGCGCGGTGCACGCGTTTCCGCACTTGCCGCAGTTGCCGTTGTCAGTGCTCGTGTTGGTGCACGCCGCGCCGCAGAACGTCTGCCCGGCCGGACAGGAGCAGGTGCCCGTGACGCAGGTCTCGCCGCCCGTGCACGCGTTCGCGCACGTGCCGCAGTTGTCGTTGTCGGTGCTCGTGTTGACGCACGTGCCGCTGCACACGGTGTCGCCGGTCGGGCACGCCTCTTCGTTCGCGTCCGCCGCGGAGTCGGCTCCCGCTTCGGGGCCGGAGCCATCGGGTCCGCCTTCCGGCGTGGAGCTGTCCGCGACGCTGGTGTCCGGCGCGCTCGAGTCCGGACCGCTCTCCATCGTTGCGTCGTGACCGCCCTCGGGCACGCTGGCGTCCCCGGGCCCGGGGCAGGATGCGGCGCAGTAGACGTTCGCGCAGCTCTGTACGGCCTGGTCGGCGGCCTGGCAGGAGGTCTCTTGCAGGTCGGAAGCGCAGCTGTCGGCGTTGCCCCCTTTGCCGCAGACGCAGCTCACGAAGTCCGAGCAGGGGCTCTCCGCCGCGGCGACCTGCGCGCTGCACTGGCTCTGAAGGCACGCGCCGCAGGCGGAGCTGGTCGCCGACTGGACCCACGCGTTGCAGGTGCTGGTTCCGCTGCTGCCGCTGGAGCTGAAGCATCGAACCAACCCGACGGTCAACGCCCCCAGTACGACCGCTCGCTGCCATGTCCTCCGCATCTGTCCTCCCGATGACGGCCGCTGCCCGATGACCCGCCCCACCGCTGCATCTTAGGATCTTCCCAGCGAGGCGCCACGAGCCCGGGTCGCTTCCTTGCGTCTGGGGGAGCTCCGACCGAACCGCACGGCCGGAGCTCACCCCTCGCGCCTCACCCACGGCCCCGGGCCGCGGTCCGACTACTTGACGATGAGCGAGACCGTCTGGCTCCAGTTCTCCTCACCGGTCTTCGTGACCGGCCGGTACCGGAACTCCACCGTGGAGCCCGGGGTGAGGCCAGGGACCGTCGTCTTCGCCTGGAGGGTCACCGGCGTCAGGACCCAGGTCTTGCCGCCGTCGGTGCTGTACTGCCACTCGTACGACGCGCGCCGCGCCGCCGCCGCCGCGACGAGGCTCGCGGTGCCGGAGACGGCCCCCGGCTTCGCGTCGAAGACGCGCGGCGGATGCACCGGCGTTTTTCGCACGCTCATGCCGGCGCCCTGGATGATCGACGCCCCGTTTTCGATATTGGCGTCCGCGGCCGCCTGGACCGTGCCCCGCTCCTGCTGGAGCAGCACGATCAGCGCGGCGCGCTTCTCGTTGCGGGTCGCGACCGCGCCCTTCGTCCTCGCGAGCGCCGCCGTCTCGGCGGTCTGGAGGTCGTTGATGGCGGCGGTGATGGCCGCCAGGGCGGGGCCCGCGTTCGGGAAGGCGGGGTTGCCGGTCATCGCCTTGACGATGCCCTGCGCGTACGTGATGAGCGCCGGCACCTTGTTCGGCGACAGGTTGAGCGATGCGAGCGACCGGTGCGTCTTCGTCGTTGCAGCCATGGGAATGCTCCTCGGGTGGGGCTCGGGTTCTCTGCGCCGTCGCGGCCCCTGCGATCGACGCTCCTACCCTTGGGGGCCCCGCGCGCGCGGCGAACCAGTATGACCCTGGCGAACCAACGTCACGGTTACGCCAGACGAAGACGGCCCGCCGAGCCGCTCACCTCGAGCGGCAGGGAGCGCGAAGCGTGCGCTATGCTCGAGGCTTGCCCCTCACGGACACCATGCGCGAGCGTCTTCGTGCGGCCTTCGCCGGAGGACCGCCGCTGCGTCTCGCCGTCCTCTTTGGCTCGCAGGCCACGGGGCGCGCACGCCCCGGGAGCGATTTCGACATCGGCATCTGGCCCATCGATCCGGACCTGCCCCTTCACGACGAGTTGGCCCTGGCTGCAGCGCTCTCGGAAGCGGCCGGCGCCGAGGTCGACGTGGTCCGTCTCGACGTCGACGCTCCGCAGCTCGGTGCCGAGGTCGCGCGAACGGGCCTCTGCTTGTTCGAAGGCGCTCCCGGCACCTTCGCCGCGTTCCGCGCGGAGGCGATCTCCCGCTGGATCGACTTCGAAGAAACGATAGCCCCCCACCGGGCCGTCTTCCTTCGAAGGCTGGCGGCCAGGGCGCCATGACCAACGTCGCGCTGGTGGCGAGAAAGCTCGCGATGCTCGAGGAGCACCTCCGCAGGCTGCGCGAGCGAAGACCCGCGGATGCGACGGTGTTCGCGGCCGACGCGCTCTTGCAAGACGCCATCGCGATGAGCGTCCTCGTGGTGGTGCAGGAGGCCATGGACATCGCGCTCCACATCGCGTCCGACGAAGGTTGGGAAATCGCGGCGACGTACCGCGACGCATTTGCCGTTCTCGAGCGACACGGCGTGATCCAGGCGGAGCTCGCGAAGGCGCTGGGCGGCGCCGCCCAGCTCCGCAATCGCATCGCCCACGGCTACGCGACGCTGGATGCGGAGCGACTGTGGAACGAGCTGCCGGAGGGGGTCGCTCCGTTCGCAGCATTCTCGGCTGCGGTCGGCGCGTTCCTTCAGCGATTTCCTTGAGCCTTCGCGCGCCGGTGCGTCGACCTACTTCGACGAAACGTCGACGTCGCTCCCACCGAACATACGATCGCGCGCCGCGACGTTTCGATCGTGACGCGCGATCCTCACGAAGCGCCGCGCGAGGTCGGCACCGCTCCTTCCAGCGTCGAGGTCGCGCGACGGTGACTCGTGTCTCCGAGGAACGGCATCGACTCGCCGCGGCCGTGGCGCGAGATCGCGCGACGGTCGCTCGACGCCGCGAGCGGGTGAGTCGACGCCGTGAATGAGTCGCTCGACGCTGCGCCGAAGTCACGAGACGCCGCGCGGCGCGGGCTCGACATCGTGCGACGGTCGTTCGACTCCGTGACGAAATCGGTCGACTCCGTGCGGCGGTGACTCTCTTGGCGGTCGCGGCTCCTGCGACCTCAGACGGCGCGAATGCTGACTCTTCGATCGTTCTGGAGAAGCCGAGTGAGGTCGTCCGGGTCCGAGGTGAGGACGACCGCCGGCGACCCGTCGCCAACGGCGGCCGCCGCTACGAGGGCGTCGATCCCGTCGTCGGTCTTGGCGACGTGGCGCAGGCGTCCGGCGCGACGCGCGATCGCCTCGTCGGGCGCCTGGAGCACCATTGCGGCGCGCTCGAGCACGCCGAGCACGCGATTGACCTCCGCGTCGCGCGCCCCGTCACCGGTCGTGCTCTCGACGAGGATCGGCGTGGGTACGCTGATCGCCCCATCGTGCTCGACGATCCACCG
>JBEKGQ010000354.1:0-7326 GCA_050012715.1 Polyangiaceae bacterium | reverse complement strand
AGAGGAAGGTCGCGCACCCGGAGCACGCCCCCGCTGGCCTCGACCCCCTTTCGGGTGATGAAGAGCCCGAGACCCAGCCCCGTTCGGTCCGTCCCGCGCTGCTCGAACGCCTCGAAGAGCTCCGCGGGCTTGCCGGGCGGAAGCCCTCCGCATTCGTCCTCGACGTCGATGAGCACGCGCGTACTCGTCGCCGACGCCGTGAGCGAGACGCGGCCGCCCTTCTTCGTGAACTTGAAGGCGTTGTCCAGCAGGTTGGCGATCGCGCCCGCGAGGATCTGGGGATCGCCCGCGACGCAAACGTCCGCCTCCACCGGCGCCACGCGAAAGTCCACGTGCCGGACCTCGGCGTCCAGCCTGCCGTCGACTTCGGCTTCCCCGATGAGGTCGAACACCGCGATGCTGCGCCGGTACTCGTTGCCCGAATCCACCCGCACCTCGACGAGCGCGCGGTCGACGAGCGCGGTGAGGCGCCGCAAGTTGCGCGCAACGACGTCCCCCACGCTCCCGTTGATCGCGACGGTGCCTCGGCGGAGCATCGAGAAGGCCATGGTCGTCGCGGAGAGCCGATTGCGCAGCTCGTGGGCGGCGATGCCGGAGCGCTGCGTCTCGCCCTCGGTGAGCGCCAGCTCGTGCAGTCGGGTGTACTCCGTCACCGCTTCGGCCGTCGCGTCGTCGAGGCATCGGTTGAGGGTGTGGAACTCGTCGACGGTGATCGGCGCCTTCATCTCGTCGGCGAGCTCGGTCACGGCCTGGCAGACGTCTCCGTAGCTGCGCACGACGTGGGCGACCGTCGAGCCGTTCCGGAGCATGTCCCCGCCGTGCAGGGTCGCGCTCTTGCCGATGACCGCGAGCATCTCGGCCGAGAGAGCTGGGCCGATGAGACCGGTGACGAGCTGGTCCAGAAAGAGCGGTACGCCGTTCTCCAGCCCGTGCAGCGTCGTGGGGGGCGCGGCGCGCGCGGCCACGATCACCCGGATGCGCGCGATGAGCTGCTCGCGGTGCGCGGTGATGAACTCGTGAAGCATGGCCCGGGCCATCGTGCATGGACCGCGCCATGGCCTCGCAGCCGCGACGGCGCGAGCTTCCCGCGCAGGTGGTGTGTTCTCACCTTGTCTTTGGCAGTCTGCCGATGTTCGGCGGGCATCGCGCGGTCCGACCCGAGCCCGTAACGCGGCGCCGGGCCGTCCCCGAGGAAGGGCTTCGCCTCTTCGGCCCATGGCACATGGCATGCGTGCGGGGCGACATGCGGTACGCCGGTGCCTGACGCAAGAGCATCCACGGAGGCACCCGCGCTTCGCGTGCTCGTCGTCGACGACGAACCCGCACTGAGGTCGAGCGTGGCCCGCGTCCTCGAGGCCCAGGGGATGGCCGTCAGTGTGGCAGAGAACGGAGTGCAGGCCCTCGAGTCCATCGGGCGAAGCCCCCCCGACGTGGCACTGGTCGACATGATGATGCCCGGCAAAGGGGGGCTGGAGGTCCTCGCGCAGGTCAAGGACATGAAGTCGCCGTGCGAAGTGATCCTCATGACCGCCTTCGGCGACGTCGACTCCGCGGTCGCGGCGATGAAAGCGGGCGCCTACAATTTCCTCACCAAGCCGTTCCATTCGAATGACGCCATCGTCCATGCGGTCGTGAAGGCAGGCGAGCACCGGCGCCTGGCCGACCGTGCGAGCCGGTTGGAGCGGGTCTTGCGGTCCAAGGAGCGCTTTGGGGAGCTCGTCGGCCAGTCGCCGAAAATGCTCGAGGTATTTCGCCTGATCGAGGGCGTGGGCCCGACGTCGTCGACGGTGCTCGTCGTCGGGGAGAGCGGCACGGGCAAGGAGCTCGTCGCTCGCGCCATTCACGACCACAGTCTTCGTGCCAAGATGCCATTCGTCGCGGTCAACTGCGGCGCCATCCCGAGCGAGCTGGTGGAGTCGGAGCTGTTCGGACACGTCCGCGGCGCGTTCACCGGGGCACAGGCGCCGCGGACGGGGGTGTTCGAGATGGCCGACAGGGGCACCATTCTGCTCGACGAGGTGGGCGACTTGCCGCTGGCGGCGCAGGTGAAGCTCCTTCGAGTGCTGCAGGAGGGGGAGATCAAGCGGGTAGGGGCCGAGGAGTCGCATCACGTCGACGTGCGCGTGGTGGCGGCGACGAACACGGACCTGATGATGCGCATCGAGGCGGGCCAGTTCCGCCGCGATCTCTACTACCGCATTCACGTCATCACCATCGAGCTGCCGCCGCTGCGCGAGCGCGGAGACGACGTGCTCATCCTGGCCGACTACTTCCTGCGAAAATTCTCGCAGAGCATGCAGCGTGACGCGAAACGGCTATCGCCCGGCGCGGCACGAGCTTTCTGCCAGTACGACTGGCCGGGCAACGTGCGAGAGCTCGAGCACACCGTCGAGCACGCCATGGTGCTGGCGAAAAAGGAGGTCATCTCCGTCGCGGATCTGCCGTTTTCCCGAGAGCTCGGCGCCCCGAGGCGGGTGGACCGTGGCATCCCTCCGGTGGCGGCGGTCGTGGCGACGGCGAGCGTTCCACTGCTCCCGGGGCTCGCCGACCTCGGTGGGGTCCCCTACGCCGAGGCGAAGCGGCGCTTCGTGACGCTCTTCGACGATACGTACACCGGCGAGCTGCTCCGCCAAACCGGAGGGAACATGTCCGAGGCGGCCCGCCTGGCCAAACTGGACCGCTCCAACTTTCGCCGCTTGCTCAAGCGTCACCACGGGAGTACCGGGGCGAGAGCGCATCCGCCCGAGGGAGGGAAACGGTGAGCTGGCCGTGCGAGGAGCTCACGCCGCGAGCTCCCCATCCTGCGCCTTGGTCAGCCTCGCCTTGAGACGATACAGGGCGCGCGAGTGGAGCTGCGAGACACGCGGCTCGCTCACCCCGAGCCGCGCCGCGATCGTGTTGAACGCGACCTCATCGAAGTAGTGCCACGTGACGATGTCCGCCTCGCGCTCGGGGAGTAGAGCGACGGCCCGCTCGAGCCCCGCGCGCTGGGTGCGCCGTTCGACCAGCTCGAGGGGAGTCGAGCTCGTATCGTCGGTGAGCTGCTGCTCCGAGGGCGGCAGATCGTCGAGGCCGACGACGAGGGTGCCCCCTGGGCTCTCATCCGTGGTCACTCGGGCGCGCGCCCGCCGGCTGAGCCAATCCTGCGAGCGCAGCTCGTCGACGAGGGCGCCGCGGATACGGACGCGGGCGTACCACGGAAAGCCGGCGCCACGTTCCGTGCTCCTTCGTAGTGCGTCGAGCAAGCCGGCGGACCCGGCGGCCACGAGATCGTCGCGCAGCACGTTGGGCGGCACCCGGCGGAGCATTCGTGCGACCTCCGCGTGGACGATGGGCATGAAGGTAAGGAGCTCTTCGCGACTCTGCAGCGATGGATGGCGCGTCGAAGGGGTCGGCGTCATGGCGGTCACTCTCCTTGCGCGCCTCTGATGCGTCGGTCATGCCAGCGATATTTGCCAATCATTCCGAGGGCGTGAGGTCCCGTTACGCTCGGGCGTGGGTAGACCATGACCGCGCGGCGGCCCCCCCGCGCTTCATTACCGCGAGCTCGCGCCGAATCGAGGCCAGCGCACGGGGTCCGCTCCGACCCGGGTCGAGGCTCAATTCTGGAAAGGGGTCGCGAGGAGATGGCTCTTCCACGTCGCCCCTTCTCCCGCCGTCGGCGTCCCCGACCAGTCGGCAACCAGAACATAGCTGGGGTCCTCCCAGGGATTCCAGGTCCAGGCGAGGTAGCTCCAGCCCTGCGCATCGGCGTAGCCCAGAAACGTCGGCAGGAAGGTGACCGGCCCCGGGCTGCTGTCACCCGTCTCGCCGATGAGGACCGGATACGCCGCGCTGATGGCCGGAAAGACGCCGTTCCAGCAGGCGGTGGTGTCGCACGACTCTCCCGGATAGATGTGCGCCCCGACGATGATTTGCCCCAGCGGATCGGACGGAGCATGGGTCAGCCAGCCCGAGTCGTCGTTCCCCCAATCGAGCCCGTTGATCAGGATCGGCTGCGTGGCACCCGCGGCGCGCACGGCGGTGACGAGCTGCTGCATCCCGGCCGTCTTCCAGCTCGTCGTGACGGTGTAGGGTGTGCCACCGGTGACGTACTGCGTCTGGACGTCGCCGTTCAGCCAGCCGTTCCACGGATCCGGGTCGGTCCCCCAGAAGTCGTACGGCTCGTTGAAGAGGTCGAAGATGACGCCGGGGTCGGACGCGAACGTGGAGGCGACCGACGTCCAGAAAGCGGGGGAGTGGTCCGCGTCCGGCTCCGGATTCTGCGCGAGGGCGCGCTGGGATCCGGGCGCGGTCCAGTGAAGGTCGACGATCACGAAGAGCCCGGCCGCGTGCGCCGCCGACACCTCGGCCTCGACCGCGGACTGGTAGGCCGCCCCGCCGACCTCGACCCCGTTGATGTCGAGCCAGCAGTCCTCGTTGAGGGGCAGCCGGATCACGTTGATGTTCCAGGCCCGCATGGCCTCGAAGGTCGACGCCGATGCCAGCGGGGCCCCGCCATACGCATCGACCGCGTTGCTCTGCGCACAGGCGAACTCGGTGCCCGACACGTCAGCGCCGCGCAGGAGGATCGGTACGCCCGCCGCGTCGACCAGATGATTGCCCGAGGTGCGGATGGCCAACCCCTTCGTCCCGCCGTCGTACGTGGAGGGGCCGCCGCTGCTCGAGCTGGGGCCGCCATCGCCGCCGAGACCGTTCCCCGAGGTCCGGCTGTCGCCGCCACCGTCGAGCGGGCCCGAAGCGTCCGCGGCCGGCAGCGCAACGCCTTCGTCGCTCCGGCCTGGGCCGCTGTCGCTCACGGGGCCGGGGGCACTTGTCGTCCCGGGGACGCGGCCGCCCCCGTCGGGCTCGACAGGACGCGAGGAGATGGGGTCGAGCTCCGCGGTCCCGCGAGCCACGTCCGAAGACGGGCCGCAGCCGACCACGAGGCTCGATGCGAGGGCGGAGGTCAACAGTAGCGAGGCTCGTCGTTGGTGGTTCATGGCCCACGGGAACGGGACGGCCTGCGCTGCTCTTTAGGTATGCATTCGCGCCTCGTCGCCAACGCTGTACGCGGAGGGCGCTTGCTCGCACACGCCGGAATCGGGCTCGAAGGGTCGGCACTCACCCGTCCTCGGGTCAGGCGCGACCCGCATGCAAGGCGCCGTGGATTCCGCGGAAAGGGGAGCGGCGAGGGGGCTCACCGAGGCGTCCGTGCAGTCACAACGCACTCCCGCCATTCGAGTCTGTTTCGCCGAAGCCCCTGGAACGATGGAGCAATCGCATGCGGCATGCGGTGTGCTCCATCACTGCGGGAGCAAGACGCGGAACTGGCGGCAAGAAAGGACGACCCGATGAATCGATCCCACTCCATGACGGACCGCCAGAGGGCGCTCGCACGTTGCGACGTGAGCGAGTCGCCCCCGCCGCACGTCCTCTATGGCCAGTGCGTCGCCTGTGGAGCGATCGTGTGCGACTGGCGTCGGCTGATAGGCGTGGGCGCCCGGCTCGCCGTGTCGGCGGTCGACCCGGCGACGGCGCGGTTGACCCATCCCGCCGCGTGCGGCGCCTGCGGAGGGCCGGAGCTCGCGGTTTGCGCGCTCGGCGCCGGGGCGACCGAGACATCCAGCTCGACGCTCATGGCCATGCTCGGGCGATTCGTGGTGGAGCGTGGCGACGGCGAGAGGGGCCTCGTCTCCGCCGCGCAGGGCCTTGCGGGATCGTACGCCGCCAGTGCGCGGTAATGGCGCGGTGCGCGTTCGCATTGCGCGCCTCGACGGCGCGCACCCTGCGAACCTCGCGAGAAGGGACCATCCCCGCTTCGGCCGCCATCCGCGCTCCTCCGATGGGGCGCGCACCTTGCACACATGCGCGAGGGACATGGGGGAAAGGGCGATCATACCCGGCACGTCGGTGCCACCCGATCGGGAGGCGCTGCGCGCGCTGCGCGACAGCGAGGAGCTGTTCCGGCTGCTGGTCGACGGCGTCTCCGACTACGCGATCTACATGGTCGATCCGTTCGGCAAGGTGGTGAGCTGGAACAAGGGGGCCGAGCGGCTGAAGGGCTATACGTCGGACGAGATCATCGGCCGCGACGTCTCGGTGTTCTTCACTCCGGAGGACGTGGCGAAGGGAAAACCCGCGAGCGAGCTCGCACGCGCCGCGGGCAATGGTCGGGCCGAGGAGGAGTCCTGGAGGGTGCGAAAGGACGGGTCGCGCTTCTGGGCCGACGTCGTCGTCACCGCGCTGCGCGACGACGACGGCCGACTCCGGGGTTACGCCAAGGTCACGCGCGACTTCTCGGCGCGCAAGAGGAGCGAGGATGCCGGCCGCGACGCGGGAAACAAGCTCCGCGCCTACGCGGCGCGGCTCGAGCGGAGCAACCGAGAGCTGGAGACCTTCGCGTCGGTCGCATCGCACGACTTGCAGGAGCCGCTGCGGAAGATCCGCGCCTTCGGCGACCGGCTCGCGAGCAAGTACGGAGCGCAGCTGGAGCCCGACGCGCGCGACTACCTGGAGCGCATGTGCGGCGCGGCGGGTCGGATGCAGGCCTTGATCGAGAACCTCCTGACCTTCTCGCGCGTGACGACGAAGGCGAAGCCCTTCGTGGCGGTCGACCTCGCCTCGGTCGCTCGCGACGTGCTGTCGGACCTCGAGAGCCGGATTGCGCAGACCGGGGGTCGCGTCGAGGTCGGCGAGCTGCCTACGCTCGTCGCCGACGCGACGCAGATGCAGCAGCTCTTGCAGAACCTGCTCGTCAACGCCCTGAAGTTCCGCCGCGACGGCGTCCCGCCGGTCGTGCGCGTCACCAGCCGCCCGCTGCCGGACGGCGAGCGGTTCGAGCTCCGGGTGCAGGACAACGGCCTCGGATTCGAAGAGCAGTACGCCGAGCGCATCTTCGGGATGTTCCAGCGCCTGCACGGACGCTCGGAGTTCGAGGGCACCGGCATCGGCCTGGCCATCTGCCGGAAGATCGTCGAACGGCACGACGGGACCATCGTCGCCAGCGGGGTCCCCGGAGAGGGGGCGCTGTTCGTCGTCATCATGCCGTACCGGCAACCCGAGGAGATCGCACTGCCATGAGCCCCCGAACGAGCGTCGTGATCCTGATGGCCGACGACGACGCGGACGACCGCGATCTCACGCGCGACGCCCTCGTCGAGAGCCGGCTCGCCAACGACCTCCACTTCGTCGAGGACGGGGTGCAGCTGCTCGACTACCTGCAGCAGCGCGGAGCCTACAGCAAACCAGGCAGCGCGCCGCGTCCGGGGGTCATCCTGCTCGACCTCAACATGCCGCGGAGGGACGGGCGGGAGGCCCTGCGCGCGATCAAGGCCGACCCCCAGC
>JBEKGQ010000353.1:0-7329 GCA_050012715.1 Polyangiaceae bacterium | reverse complement strand
CGTGCGCCAGCTCGCGCACGTTGCCGGGCCACGCGTGGTCGAGCAAGCGCGCCATCGCGTCGGGGGCGAGGCGCTCGACGCGCGAGTGCGGATGCTTGGCGCGAGCGTCGGCGAGGAGGCGCTCGGCGAGGAGCGGGATGTCGTCGCGCCGGTGACGGAGCGCGGGGATCTCGATCGTCACGACGTCGAGGCGGTAGAGAAGGTCCTCGCGGAACGTGCCGGTGCGTGCGCGCTCGCGCAGATCGCGGTGCGTCGCGGCGAGGACGCGCACGTCGATCGCGCGCTCCTTGCCGGCCCCGATGGCGCGCACGGTGCCGCTCTCGAGCACCTGCAAGAGCTTCGCCTGGAGGGCAGGCGACATCTCGCCTACCTCGTCGAGCAGCAGCGTCCCCTTGTCGGCCTCGACGAAGAGGCCCGCACGCGCGCCCGTCGCGCCGGTGAAGGCGCCCCTCACGTGGCCGAAGAGCTCACTCTCGAGGAGCGTTTCGGGCAGGGCGGCGCAGTTGACGGCGACGAAGGGCGCGCCGGCGCGCGTGCTGGCCACGTGGATGGCGCGGGCGAGGGCGGTCTTGCCCGTGCCGGTCTCGCCGACGATGAGCACCGGCGTCGCGGCGTCGGCCACGCGCCTCGCGACGTCGAGCACCTCGCGCATGGCGTGGCTCGTGGCGACGAGGCTGCCGAGGCCCACGTGGTCCCGACGCGTGGCGCGCACGCTCCTCGCCTCGCGGCGCACGTCCGCCTCGTCGAGGGCGCGGTCGAGGAAGAGGGCGAGCTCGTCGATGCCGAAGGGCTTCGTGAGGTAGTGCGCCGCGCCCCGGCGGATGGCCTCGATGGCGGTGTCGATGGCGCCGTAGGCCGTCATCACGATGACCGGGCGATCGGGCGCGGCGGCGCGCGACCGGGCGAGGAGGCCGAGGCCGTCGAGGTGCGGCATGCGGAGATCGGTGACGAGCGCGTCGATGCCGTCCCCCTCGACGAGGCGCGCGGCCTCCTCGCTCGAGGCGCAGGGGACGCCGACGAAGCCCCGGTCGTTCAACCCTTCGGCGAGCGTCTCCGCCAGCTCGATCTTGTCGTCGACGACGAGGACGCGTGCGGTCACGGTCCCAATGTAGCGCTTCTGCCGGCCTCACCTCCGGCGGAGCGCGAGGCCGCGGGTCGGGTCACGAGAGATGCGCATCACCGCCTCCGTCCGCGATGGGGATCTCGATGCGCGCCCGCGTCCCCCTCTCCTCGCCGGGCGCGATGGTCAGCTCCCCGCGGTGGCTCTTGACGATCTCGGTGGCGATGGCGAGCCCCAGCCCGGTTCCGAGGGAGCCGTTCGCGTCATGCTTCGTGGTGAAGAACGGCTCGGTCGCGCGCCGGGCGTTCTCGGCGCTGATTCCCACCCCGTCGTCGGTGACCACGACGGCGATCTGCCGGGCATCCGCGCGCACGGTCACCTCCACGTGACCGCCTGGACGGCAGGCTTCGCACGCGTTGAGCAGCAGATTCACGACGGCCTGCTCCAGGAGATCGCGGTCGCACTGGACGGCGGGCATGGCCGCGGGCACGTCCGCCGAGAGCGTGACCCGGGCCTTGGCAAAACGGTGCTCCACCGCCTCCGTCGCCGCCCGTACCACCGCCGAGGGGTCGGCCCGCTCGAGCGATGGTGGGCCGCCGCGAGCCATGTCGAGGAAGCGGCGGACGATGTGCTGGATGCGGTCGGCCTGCTGCAGGATCGTCTGGGCACCGCGCGCCGCTCGTTCGTCGTGCTGGACGCGCCCGAGCACTTGCTCCGCGCGGCCCACGATCACGCCGAGCGGCGTCGCGACCTCGTGCGCGATGCCCATGGCGAAGGTCCCCATCGTCGCCACGCGCTCGGACCGCTGGAGCTCCTGGTCGCGTTCGCGCTGGGCTTCGGTCACCGCCAGCTCACGCGCGAGCTCGAGCTCCCTGCGTTGTTCGCGCAGGGCGGTGCCGCCGAACGCCAGGACGAGGCCCGAGGCGAGCAGCACACCGAGCACGAGCCGCCATACGGCCCGCTTCTCTCGGTCGCGCTCCCGGGCCGCCGACGCGACGGTGACGATGCCCCAGCGGCCGAGAGCGCCCGCGTCCACGAGGGCGATGCCCGCCATGGAGGTCCGGGCCGGGAGCCCGACGTGCGCCGCCTCGGGCCGGCTCAATCGCACCGTCGGCGCCTCGCGATCGAGCGCGTCGCGCAGCGGCGGGGACCACGTGGTCTCCCCGTCCATCGCGTGAAGCGCCGTGTCGTTGGGCGGCGCGACGAACACCCTCAGCTCGCCGGGGCGGGCGAGCCGCGGGTCGCGTTCGATGAGGTCCGCCGGGCGCACGCCGAGATCGACGACGCGGTCCTGGGAGATGGGGACGCTCAGCAGGAGGCGGGCGGGGTCGTCGAGCACGGGCCTCGGGTCTCGCGCGTCGCGCAGGTCGACCTGCGAGTAGCGGTTCAGCACGCCCCCGGTGCCGTGCTCGCCCACGAGGACGGCGTCCCGTTCGATCGCGGTCAGGTGCGCCCGCAGGTTACCGGCGAGGCTCGCCGCGAGGATCGACTGCTCGGTCTCCAGATCGAGGAGAGCGGAGTCCGCCTCGCGCTGCTCATCCCACCAGGCGATGCCGGTCACGACGGCGATGGCCACCAGCATCGAAGCGACGAGGGGCCACCGGTGCCGGGCGGTCGGAGTGGGTGCGGGTGACTGCCGGTCCACCATGAGGCGCAACGTCCCACGCAACGCGCGAGCCAAGCACTGCGAGCTCCGATCCTGGCACCTCGATGCCAGGACTCGGGATGATGCGTGCGAGGGCCACGGAAAAATTCCCCGGCTCGGGGAGAAATTCCCCGCCAATCCTCGCTCGCGTCTGCTTGCGGCCCATGGTCGTGAGCCTCACGTGAATGGCACAAGAGGTGCCTATGGACGCCGCGGTTTCCATGCACGCCTGTCGTCACGCTTCGCGGTTCGCATGCATGTCGGCGGGGCTCGCCGCCGTCCTCGCGACCGCGTCCGCACGCGCCGAGGGCCCAGGCCCCGTCGTTCCCCCGCCCGTCGAGGTACCGCCCGTGTCACGCACGATGACCATCGCCGAGGCGCTCGCCTACGCGCACGAGCACCAGCCCGCCATTCACGCCGGACTCTCGCGAGTCGCCGCCCGGATGGCCGAAGCGTCGATCCCGAGCGGCCAGTGGCTGCCGACGGTCGCGGTCACCGCGCAGCTCTACGGAATGACCGCCAACAACACCACCGGCTCCTACCTGTCGACCGAGTTCATGGACGTGCCGCGCATCGGAGGAACGGCGTCGCAGTCACAGACCACCGCGAGCCTCCGGCCCTATCCGTCGACGCTCGTCGGCGCCGGCCTGCTGCAGGAGGTGTTCGACTTCGGGCGCATCGGCGCCCAGCGCGCCGCGGCCGACGATCTGGTCACGGTCGAGAAGCACCGCACCGACGCGGTCCGGCTGGACGTCGACTTCGGCGTCGAGGAGGCCTACTTCGCCGTGCTCGCAGCCAAGGCCATCGTCGCCGCGTCCGATGAAGCGTACGAGCGGTCGCGCGTTCATCGCGATCTGGCGAAGCGCGGCGTCGACTCCGGGCTGCGATCGCCCATCGAGCTGACGCGCGCGGAGGCCGATCTCGCGCGCTTCGACGTCGGCCGGGTGAAGGCCCGCGGTGGGCTCGCTCTCGCGCAGAACGTCCTCGCCGCGTCGATGGGGGCGCCCGACGCGGCCATCGACGCGTCGGGGGAGGCCCCTCGGCCGTCGGACATGCCGACCATGGCGCGGGCGGTCCAGCTCGTCGAGGCGCGTGACCCCGACCTGGCCGAGGCCCTCGCGCAGCTGCGGGCGGCGGAGCAGCGCACGCGCGCCGTCGGCGCCGAGCTACGTCCCGACCTGTCCCTCACCGCGACCCTCACCGGGCGCGCGGGCGGGGCCCCGCCCAGCGCGGTGACGCAGCCCACACCCGGCGGCGGCGGGTGGCTGCCCGACGTCCCGAACTGGGACGCCGGGCTGGTGCTGTCGTGGCCGCTCTTCGACGGGACCATCTCCGCCCGGCGGGACGCAGCGCGCGCTGCCGAACAGGTGCGTCGCGACGAGATCGACGTGGTCCGGGAGCAGGAGGTGGCGCGAGTGAGGCAGGCCTACGTGAAGGTGGGGGTCGCGCGCTCCGCGCTCGTCGCGCTGGAGAACGCGGTGATCGCGGCGCACGCCAACTACGACCAGGCCGACGCGCGCTTCAAGGCCGGCATCGGCAACGCCGTCGAGCTCGCCGACGCCGAGGCGGTGCGCACCGACGCCGAGATCGGGCGCGCCCTGGGGCAGTTCGAGCTCGCGCAGGCGCGGGCCACCTTCGGTCGCGCCATCGCGGAGGGGTTGTGAATCGCCGGCTGGCGGTGCCCATCTTCATCGCCGTCGTCGTCGTCGCGGTCCTCGCCGCCGGCGGCTTCCTCATCCACCGTGCCGAATCGAAGGTGGACCACGTGGCGCTCGCGTCCGCGGCGAAGCCGGTGACGGTCGTCGCGGCGCAGGGGACGACGTTCCGCGAGGCGCGCACGTACATCGGTTCGCTGAGGCCCTGGATCGAGGCCCAGGTCGGCCCGCAGTTCATCTCGGCTTACGTCGACACGGTGCTCGTACGGCCGGGCGACTACGTGAAGCGCGGCGAGGTGCTGGCGACGCTCGATTGTCGCAACGCCAGCGCTTCCAATCAGGCGGTCGCGGCGGAGGCACGGGCCATCGACGCGCGTCAGCGGGCTATCTCGGACGAGTCGGCGCGTCTCAAGACGATGCTCGACGGAGGCTTCGTCTCCCCCAACGAGTCGGAGCAGAAAGAAGCCCAGAGCGCCTCCGAGCTGGCGCAGCTCGCGTCGCAGCGGGCCAAGATGGTCGGCACGAACCTCGAGGTCAGCGACTGCATCCTGCGCGCTCCGTTCGACGGGGAGATCGCGACCCGCGCCATCGATCCAGGGGCATTCGTGCGCCCCGGGACCGCTCTCGTGTCCGTGGTGGACCGCACCACGGTGCGCATGACGTTCGACGTCCCGGAAGGAGATTTCGAGATGGTGTCGCCGGGGACGGCGCTCACCGTGCGCGTCCTCGCCACGGGCGAGACGTTCGCAGGCAAGATCGCGCGTCGCTCGCCCGCCGCCGATCCCGACACGCGCACCGTCCACTGCGAGGTGGACATCCCGGACCCGAAGCGGCACCTGCCGGTCAACACGACGGGCGAGGTCCGCATCGAGGTGGGACAGCCCCACCCGGCGACCGCGGTCCCGCTCGACGCGGTGTCCATCACCGGCTCGAAGGCCGTCCTCTTCGCCGTCGCCGGAGGCAAGGCGCGCAACGCGACGTACCGCGTCGAGGGTGAGCTCGGAGGGACGGTGTTCCTCGACACGTCCCTCCAGCCTGGAACCCAGGTCGTCAGCGAGGGGCGAGCGATCCTCGCCGATGGCGACGCGGTGGCGGTGAAGCAGATCCCCTTCTCGGTCGGCTCGGCGGCGGTCCCGACCAGAGAGCCGTCGCCGTGACCGGACTCGCGCTCCGCAACCCGATCGCGATCTTGATGATCTGCGTGGGGCTGGTCGTGTTCTCGCTCGTGGTGACGCCGCGCATGGCGGTCGACACGTTCCCCGAGCTGACGCCGCCCGTGCTCATCATCGGAACGCTCTCGCCCGGCCTGGGCGCGAAGGACGTGGAGAAGACCATCAGCTGGCGGCTGGAGAAATACGTGAGCGCCACGCCCGGCGTGGACCACGTCGAGAGCCTCTCGCGGAACGGCTTCAGCGTCATCTACGTGTGGCTCAAGTGGGGGACCGACTTGAGCGCGGCCCAGACGCTGGTCCAGTCGCAGGCGGGCTTCGCGATGGCGGCGATCCCCAAGTCGCTCGGCGTTCTTCCGCCGTTCGTCCTCCAGTACGACCCGTCGAACGCGCCGGTGTGCGAGGTCGTCGTCAGCGGCGCCGGATACACCGGCCCTCAGCTCTACGACTACGCGTTCAACTCCATCGAGCCGCTGCTCGAGGGGATCGCGGGCGTCGCCAGCGCCGCTCCCTACGGCGGCCAGCTCCGGCAGATCAACGTCGTCGTCGACCCGGTGAAGGCGCAGGCGCGGCAGGTGACGGCCAACGACGTCGCGGCGGCGGCGGCACGGTCGAACGCGCTGCTCCCCACGGGCGAGCTGCTGGCGCCGCACTTCGACGCGAACGTGTACACCAACGCGATCCCCAAGCGCGTCGAGACCATCGGCGAGGCGACGGTCAAGGTCGTAGGCAACAAGCCGGTGCTCATCCGGGACGTCGCGCGCGTCGAGGACAGCGGGACGCCGCAGACCGAGGCGGTCGCGGTCGACGGGAAGGACGCCGTCTACCTCGCCGTCCTCCGCATCCCGGGCGGCAACACCATCGAGATCGTCGACGCGGTGAAGAAGATCGTCGAGGGCCTCCACGATCTGCCGCCGGGGATGCACGCGAAGGTGTACTTCGACCAGTCGACCTTCGTCCGCAGCGCGTACCACGGCCTGAAGAAGGAGATCGTGCAAGCGCTGATCCTCATCGCGATGGTCATCCTGCTCTTCCTCCAGAGCGTCCGGGGCACGGTCATCGTCTCGGTCGCGATCCCGCTCTCGTTCGCCATCACGCTCATCGTCCTCTATGCGACCGGCGAGACGCTCAACGCCTTCACGCTGGGAGGGTTGACGCTGGCGATGGGGCGCCTGGTCGACGACGCCGTCGTCGTCCTCGAGGCCATCCACCGGTACCAGCGCGCGGGCATGAGCACGGCGGAGGCCGCGCTGAAGGGGACCAACTCGGTGGCGTTGCCGGTGCTGGCGTCGACGCTGACGACGATGGCCGTGCTCCTGCCGGTGCTGCTCCTCGCCGGCCTGGCTCGCAAGCTGTTCGCGCCGCTCGCCATCACCGTCGCGGTGGCGATGATCGCCTCGTACTTCGTGAGCATGGCGGTGACGCCGGTGGCGTGCCGCTATTTCCTGGGGCACGGAGAGCACGGTCGCCTCGGCAAGGCGGTGGAGGGGTTCATCGACCGCGTGGCCGAGGGGTACTCGCGCGCGCTGCGGACGGTGCTCCCCTACC
The DNA here is from genome assembly GCA_050012715.1 of Polyangiaceae bacterium. Classification (GTDB taxonomy): domain Bacteria; phylum Myxococcota_A; class Polyangia; order Polyangiales; family Polyangiaceae; genus Palsa-1150. The sequence goes on along the minus strand of JBEKGQ010000353.1, from coordinate 252 downwards.
GCGCGGTGGTCATCACGGCGTCGCTCGCCCTCGTCGTGGCGGCGGGCTGGACGGCGTCGCGACTGCCGAGCACGTTCTTCCCCGAGATCGACGAGTCCATGGACACGCTGTACGTGCGCCTGGCCCCCGGCATCTCCGTGACGGACGCCGCCGCGACCATGGCGGAGATGGGCAAGGCCATCACGCGCGGGCTTCCACCCGGGACGGTGGAAATGTCGATCGCCAACAACGGCATGCCCCAGAACGCGCGCG
>JBEKGQ010000352.1:0-7335 GCA_050012715.1 Polyangiaceae bacterium | reverse complement strand
GGCCGAGGTACCGCCTCGCCACGCGCCGGAGGTCGCCCGTCGTCACCCGGCGAAAGGCCTCGACGCGCCGGAAGGCATGCGACGGGTCGCCGAGGACGGTCTCGTAGAAGCCGATCTGCTCGGCCTTGCCCGGGATGGTCTCCAGCTGCTGCAACGCCCCGAGCTCGAGGCGGGCCTTGGCGCGTACGAGCTCCTCCTCGCCGACGACGTCCGAGAGCAGGACCGTGAACGCGTCGTCCATGACCGCCTGGAGCTCGTGGGTCGTGTGCTTGTCGCGGGCCGTCGCCCAGCACTCGAAGAGACCCGGGTCCCGGAACGTCGACACCCAGCCGCGGACGTCGGTCGCGAGCTCGCGCTCCACGACGAGGGAGCGGTAGAGGCGGGAGGCCCTCCCGCCGAACATCACCTCGCTGAGGACGGTCAGCGTGGCGTGGTCGGCGTCGCCGAGGGCGGGGCCCTTGAAGGCGAGGAGCAGCTTCTCGGTGGCGGTGGGCTTTCGCACCACGAGGTCCCGCGTGTCGAGCTGCGGGGCCTCGGGGACGATGTCCTCCGGCGGAATGGCCTGGGCGGGGATCGCCGAGTACGCGTCCCGGATGGCGACGAGCAGATCCCGCTCGCGCACCAGGCCGGAGACGACGACCGTCGCGTTGTTGGGGGCGTAGTAGGTCCGGTAGAACGCGGCGCAGTCCTCCGGCGTGAAGCCCTGGATGTCCTCCATCCAGCCGATGGTCGGCCAGCCGTACGGATGCCGCACGAAGGCGGTCTTGTAGAGGAGCTCGTTGGCGGCGCCTTCCACGTCGTCGTCGACGCGGTAGCGGCGCTCGTTGGCGACGACCTCTTTCTCGCTCGTGACCTGCGGCTCGCGGAGGACGAGCCGCGCCATCCGCTCGGCCTCGAGCTTCACCGCGAGCTTCACGCGGTCGGCCGGCAGGCTCTCGTAGTAGTACGTCCAGTCGACCCAGGTGGCCGCGTTCGACTCGGCGCCGTTCTCCTCGAGCTTGCGGTCGAACGTCCCGGCGCGGAGACCCTCGGTCTCGTTGAACATCAGGTGCTCGAAGAGATGCGCGAGGCCGGTCTTGCCGGGCTTCTCGTGCCGTGAGCCGACCTTGTACCAGGTGTGGTAGCTCGCGATCGGCGCGCTGGCGTCGACGAGGACGAGCACGGTCAGCCCGTTGTCGAGCGTCCATCGGTGCACCGTCTCCGGTCCGAACGCGTGCGCCCCTTCGTAGGTGAGGCCCCCCGTCTGCGCGGCCCACGCCCGCCGTCCCGCGGCCGGATCTCGCGACGAAGCCGTCGAAGGCATGCCTAGAGCGTTACCAGGTTCCGCCGGCCTTCTCACCAGTCGCGCGCGTCGATGACCCAAAATGCGTCGCGTGCTTCCGCGGCGTCCGGGCCATACGACCAGATCCAGGCGTTCGGCCCGCAGAGGGCGACCACCGCCGGGCGCCGGTCCGCGTCGCTCTTCGCGGCGCTGCCGCCGTCCGACCCGACGCGCGCCAGCCGGGCGGGCTCGTGCGCAGGTCCCGCCGCGTGGAACACGGGATCGCCCGAGCCGACCGCGATGATGCCGGTGTCGCTCGCGAGCAGGGCTCCGCCGTCGAAGCCGCGCACCGCGTACGTGGCCCGGGGTGCCCCGGTGTCGCTGACGAAGGCGGCCTGGTGCGTGTCCCAGATGACCGGGCGCGGCGAGCCCTCGTCGACCCGCCAGACCTCGCCGCTGCGGGCCAGGACGATGCCGATGCCGCGCCACACGTCGAGATCGACGAGCTGTCCCTCGATCACGTGGCTCTCGGCGATGGGGAGCCATTTGCGGCCGTCGAAGCGCGCGACGGCGCCCACCCCCTCGCCGCACACCAGCAGGGCCAGCTGCTTGCCCTGGGCGCTCAGCGCCACGACGGTCTCGTGCTCCTCGAGCTCGGCCTTCGGCTCGAAGGGGGCGAACCCCTCGCCGTCGAACTCGAGGAGAGCCCCCGCTCCCCACACGAAGACCCGGGTGCCGGTGCCGCCGATGCCGTACCAGCGCGCCGCGCCGTGGCCGCGCCGGGCGAGCGGAAAGGCGCGGGCGACGCCGTCGGCGAACTGGAGCGCGGTGCCGGCGTGCGAGAGCCCCCACACCGTGCCGTCGCTCGTGACGTGGAGGTGCGTGAGGGGCTCGTCGAGCGAGTGCGCCCCCCGGATGTGACCCTCGAGCACGTGCAGGAGCAGGGAGGGGGAGCGGTCGCTCGTCGAGCCGGTGCGGCCGAGCAGGTAGAAGTCGTCCGCGGACCGCCCCGCGGCCGCGCGGAAGTGATGCCGCCGCGCGGGCAGGCATGCGACCTCGAGCACCCCGCGCAGCACCAGCGGCGGCTCCCTCGGCGCGCGGCGCAGGTCGCGCGCCCGGTCGGGATGCGTGGCTCCTCGCGTCGGCTCCCCGAAGAAGCTCTCGTCGCGGAACCAGCGGAGCCAGCGGAAGACGTCCTCCGGCTCGAAGACGTAGAGGCCGGTGCGGAGCGCGACCGCCATCGTGAACTCGTCGAGGTTGAGCGTGACCGAGGCCTTGCCGCTCGAGTCGAAGAGGCGCCCGACGTCGGCGCGCACCTCGCGCGTCCGAGCGGCCCCGAGGAGAGCCTCGATCGCCTCGGTGTCCCCGGTCTCGATCCGCCCGGCGATGGGGTCGTCGAAGTTGAAGCCCAGGGCGATGAGGAGATCGCGCAGGTTGTCCGGGATGTCGGCGGCCGCGGAGAGGGCCTCTTCGCGCGCGTCCGCGACCTGGTCGAGCCACTCGCCGAAGTGCCTCGCGCGCAGCCGTACAACCCCCTCGCTCCACTCGACCACCGCGAGCTCCCCGTCGTCGGTCTGGGCGGCCCGGTCGAAGCACGCGAAGGCGCGCTCGCTCAGCTTGGCGAAGGGCGCGAGGCGCTCGGCGTCGGGCCTCGTCGCGCGGGGGGCAATGGCGTCGTCGAAGACCGCGCGCATCTCCGCCGCCGAGAGCAGACGCTCCGGCTCGCCAATCTTGGACGCGACCCGCACCGCCGACGAGTAGCTGGCGGGCAGGGCGACCCCGAGGTAGCTCGCCCGCGCCGCGAGCTCGCGCATGGTCGCCGGCGGCCCGAACCGGTCGGCGTGCCCCTTCCGCGCCAGCACGCTCCGGATGCGCTCGAGGCCGGCCAGGGCGAGCCGCGTCGGATCGACGGTGAGCTTGCCCTTGCGGGATGCTGCCGGACGCTTCTTGGCTCGGGCCTGGGTGGTCTTCCGCAACCTGCGAGCGAGTGTATCCGATCAGGATTTTTTCGGCTTGACCACGATCTCCACGCGGCGGTTCTGCGCGCGCCCTTCCACCGACGTGTTCTCGGCCACCGGCGCGGCCGGGCCCTTGCCCTCGGCCGTGATGAGGTCCCCCGGGATGCCCTTGCTCGCCAGGTAGTCGCGCACCGACTGCGCGCGCTTCTGCGAGAGGTCCATGTTCATGTCGACCGCGCCGACGTTGTCGGTGAACCCGTAGACCACCATGGGCTGCTCCTTGCCCCGCAGCGCGTCGGCGATCTGGTCGAGCTTCGCCATCGCGCCCGGCTTGAGGTCCCACTTGCCGGTCTTGAAGAGCACCTCGCCCTGGAGCGTGATGACCATGCCGCGGTCGTCGTCCTTCACCGCGGCGATCTTGGCGATCGTGTCGCGCGCGTCCTTCAGCTTGGCCTCGAGGTCGGCGAGCTGCTTCTTCTGCTCGGCGGCCTGCGCCGCCGTCTGCTCGAGCTGCGACTGCGTCATCTGCAGGTTCTGCTTCGTCTTGTCGAGCTGACCTCGCGTCGCCTGGAGCTGCGACTGCATCGTGGCCTCGAGCTCGTTCTTGGCCTGCTGGAGCTCCTGCTGCGCCTTCTGCGCCGCGGCTTCGGCCATGGCGATCTGCGCCTTGCGCTGCGCGATGATGGCCAGATCGATCGCGTGCTCGTCCTTCGGGTCCTGGCTGGACTGCCAGGCCGACTCCGCCCGCTGGAGCGCCAGGTCGGCCTCGTGCACGTCGGTGGGGTCGAGCTGCAACGTCACGCCGCCCTTGGCCTTGGCGTAGTCGGCGCGCGCGTCGACGAGCGCCTTGGGGGCGGGGATGTCGCCACCGCAGGCCGCGAGGGCCAGGGGGACGGCGACGAACGACAACGCGGTGCCGAGCATTCGTATCGTTTGCGCACGCATCACTGACCTCCCTTGGCCTTCGCCAGGTCCGCCTGCGCATGGCGCGCCTGCTCCTCGGCCTGCTGCTGCTTCGCGAGGCTCAGCGCCAGCTGCGCCTCCACGCGCGCGACCGCGATGAGGTCCGCCGCGCGCTTGTTCTCGCCCTGGTCGATCAGACCCTTGGACTTCTGCAGGTCCTCCTGCGCGAGCTGCAGGTGGAGCTTCGCGTCAGGGACGCCGGGTGCGCCGCCCGACTCGGCCCGGCCGACCTCGTTCGTGGCCGCGGAGTACTCGTCGTTCGGGGGAGGGAAGCTCGAGCCGCACGCGGCCGTGACCATCGCCACGAGCGCGCTCGCTGCGAGTCGGATGTGGAAAGTTCTCATCGGTACCGGAGGTTAGGACCGAGAGCATGTGGGCAGCAAGGGGCTAGCTCAGTCGACCTTCAGGATGGCCAGGAACGCCTGCTGCGGGATCTCGACCGTCCCGACCTGCTTCATGCGCTTCTTGCCCTCCTTCTGCTTCTCGAGGAGCTTGCGCTTGCGCGAGATGTCGCCGCCGTAGCACTTGGCCGTCACGTCCTTGCGGAGGGCCTTCACCGTCTCGCGGGCGATGATCTTGCCGCCGATCGCGGCCTGGATGGCGACCTCGTACTGCTGCCGGGGCACGAACTCCTTCAGCTTCTCCGCCAGCGAGCGCCCCCGGGGGTAGCTCTTCTCCTTGTGGACGATGATGGAGAGCGCGTCGAGCGGCTCGCCGTTGACGAGGATGTCGACCTTCACGAGGTCGTCGGCGCGATAGCCGATGAGCTCGTAGTCCATCGAGGCGTAGCCGCGGGTGATGCTCTTCAGCTTGTCGTGGAAGTCGAAGAGCACCTCGGCGAAGGGCAGCTCGTAGGTCACGATGACGCGGTCCGCGGCGGCGTACTGCATCCCCTTTTGCACTCCGCGCCGCTCCTGGCACAGCGCGAGGACGCCCCCGACGAACTCCACCGGGACGTGGATCGCCATCGTGACGAGCGGCTCCTCGATGCGCTCCACGTGCACGAGGGGAGGGAGCTTCGCCGGGTTCTCGACGCGGACGACGGCGCCGTCGGTCTTGTAGACGTAATAGACGACGCTCGGCGCGGTCGTGATGAGGTCGAGGTTGAACTCCCGCTCCAAGCGCTCCTGGATGATCTCCATGTGGAGGAGCCCCAGGAATCCGCACCGGAACCCGAAGCCCAGCGCCTCGCTCGTGTCCGGCTCGAAGCTGAACGCGGCGTCGTTGAGGTGGAGCTTCTCCATCGCGTCGCGCAGCGCCGGGTAGTCCGCGCTGTCGGTGGGGTAGACCCCCGCGAACACCATCGGCTTCACCTCCTTGAAGCCGGGGAGCGGCTCGGTGGTGGGCCCGAGGTGGTGGGGGCCCTTTCCGGGGGCGCTGACCGCGTGGGTCATCGTGTCGCCGAGCTTCACGTCGTGGACGCTGCGGATGTTCGCGGCGACGAAGCCGACCTCTCCCGGGCCGAGCTCGTCGATGGCGACGGCGAAGGGCTGGAAGCAGCCCATCTCCGTCACCTCGTAGTCGGTGGCGTCGGCGAGAAACCGGATCTTGTCGCCCTTCTTCAGGGTGCCGTCGACGATGCGGACCATCGCCACCGCGCCGCGGTAGGTGTCGTACCAGGAGTCGAAGATGAGGGCGCGGAGGGGGGCCGCCTCCTGCTTGCCCCGCGGCGGCGGCACCTTGAGGACGATCTGCTCCAGGATGTCGCGCACCCCGACGCCCGTCTTGCCGCTGCAGGGGATCGCCTCCGAGCAGTCGAGGCCGACCACGGTCTCGATCTGCGCCTTCGTGCGGTCGACGTCGGAGCTCGGCAGATCGACCTTGTTCAGCACCGGGAGGATCTCGAGCCCCTGCTCGATGGCCAGGTACACGTTGGCGAGCGTCTGCGCCTCGACGCCCTGGGTGGAGTCGACGACCAGGATCGCGCCCTCGCACGCGGCGAGGCTGCGCGAGACCTCGTAGTTGAAGTCGACGTGGCCGGGCGTGTCGATGAGGTTGAGCTCGTACGTCTTGCCGTCCGCGGCCGTGAACGACAGGCGGACCGTCTGCGCCTTGATCGTGATGCCGCGCTCGCGCTCGATGTCCATCTTGTCGAGGAACTGCGCGCGCATCTCGCGGGACGTCAGCGCCCCGGTGATCTCCAGGATGCGGTCGGCCAGCGTCGATTTGCCGTGGTCGATGTGGGCGATGATCGAGAAGTTGCGGATCTCGGACTGCGGCGTCGGCATGTCAGCCCTTGCCCCCGGCAGCGCGTTCGGTCTCGACGACCGGGCCGGGGGAGGGGGACTCTACGTCGGCGGTGAGCGCGAGCTGCCCGGGCAAGAGGTGTCCGTACTGGCGCAGGACCAGGTCGATCCCCTCGCGGATGTAGACCGCCACGGGCACCTTGGTCCGCTCGTGCAGGAGCCGAAGGCGCTCGCTCTGCTCGGGCGTGACGTAGATGGTGGTGGAGATCTTCTTGCGGGACATTGAGGACTTACGTGCGCGTTGCGTGCGGTGGGTCGGGGTCCGTCCAGAAGCGGGCTCGCATGTAGCCGACCGCGGGACGAATGACCAGGGCATGACTTGGAGCGACGCCGCGTCCGCGAGCGTCCGTTACACTATGTGGACATACGTGGACCGGCAAGCGGGAGCGGTTCGCCGGTGAGCGGCGAGACGTCAAAGCCGAGAATCGCTCGTGAAATCCAAAGGCTGCTCTCGCCGGCGGCCCATCGCACCTTGCCCCCGGCCCGCCCGGGCAGGTATTGTCCCGCCGCGCAGATGAGATTGACCCGTGTCGTGGCCGCTGCGTTGCTGGCCGTCTCGCCGCTTGCTCTGCTCCCCGCCACGGGGTGCAGCAGCGACGACAAGATGACGGGCGTGAGCGAGGCCAAGCTCCCGAAAGGGGAGAACGGTGGGCTCGACCACGAGTCGTGCGACGAGTCGGGCAACCGTGTGGAGATCCTCGACACGAACGGCGACGGCAAGCCCGACATCCGCCGCGTGTTCGACAAGAAGAGCCAGCGGGAGATCTGCCGCGTCGTCGACCTCAACCACGACGGAAAACCGGATCTCTACGAGTACTTCGACGGGAACGGGGCGGTGCGGCGTCGCGAGTTCTGTTACGACGATACGGGCGTGGTGAACGCGATCGAGCACTACGAGGCCGGCCGG
>JBEKGQ010000351.1:0-15041 GCA_050012715.1 Polyangiaceae bacterium | reverse complement strand
GCGGCGACGCACGCCTCGAAGGGGTTCACGTCGGCGGCGGCGCGCGCGACCCAGGCGTCGACGCAGGCGCTCGGATCGCGATCGCGGGGAGCGTCGTGCGGGTGGGCGCAGCTCGCGACCTTGGCGCAGGTGCGGGCGGCGCGATCGATGCGCTCGGTGAGCCCCGGCGACGACGGCGACTCGGCGTGGCACGCAGCGAGCACGATGAACGCGACGACCGCCGTCGCCGGTCCGAGCACGCGCGCGGATAGCACCACGGCTAGCGTATCAGAGCTGCGGCTCGGGACGCCGCTCCCTCAGACCGCGATGGCGCGACGCAGCGTCTCGAGCGAGGTCACCAGCTCGTGGGCCCCCGAGCGCGACGCCAGCTCCAGCGCCTCGCGCAGGTAGTCGCGGGCTTCCTGCCGGCGGTCCCGGTCGTGCGCGACGTGGGCCAGCGCGCCGAGGACGGCGGCGCGGTCCTTCCCGTTGGGCCCCGCGACGTCGAGCGCCTCGCGGAGCACCCCCTCCGCGTCGTTGAGCTGCCCGCCGCGGACGAGGGCTTCGCCCAGCTTGCGGCTGAAGATGAGGACCGCGCGCATGGGGTCGTCGAGCTCCCCGCGGAAAAGCTCGCGACGCGCCAGCTCGAGGCCGCGCCGCAGCGCCATGATGGCCCCCTGGTGGTCGCCGCGGGCGCTCGCGAGGACGCTGACCCGCTCGAGCAGGAGGAGGGCCTGGAACGCGGTGCCCCCCCAGTACTCGTGGAGGGCCCGCACCTCGATGGGGAGATCGCGCTCGTCGCAGACCACGGCCGCCGCCGCGTGGAGCTCCCGCTTCACCGCGGCGGGGATGGTCGCCAGCGTCACCTCGCGCACCAGCGGGTGCGACGTGCGGATGCCCGTGGTGCCCACGACGATCATGCCGGAGCGGCGCAGGAAGCCGAGCGCCTCGACGAGGTCGACCTCGTCGCCCAGCATCCGCATGAGCACCTCGTCGTCGCCGTCGTCCCCCCACACCGCCGCCGCCTGGAGGACGCGCCGCGCGTCGGCCGGGAGGCGCTCGACGCGCACCGCGATGACGTCCGCGAGCGCCGCCGGAGCCACGCCGGACTCCTCGCGGGCGAAGTAGAGCACCTGCTCGAGGTGGAGCGGCACGATGCTCCGCGCGTTCATGAGCGCGGCGGAGCTCGGGCGCACCGTCTGCGTGATGACGCGGGCGACCTCGTTGCTGGGGAGCCCGGTCAGCATGCGCGCCGCGGCGACGTCGGCGGGCCACCCGGGGTCGAACCCCGGCGTGTACGTCGCGATGAGCAGCGCCGGCACGAGCGGGGGATCGCTCAGGGTGTCCGAGAAGGCGTTGCGGCTCGCGCCGTCGACGCTGTTGATGTCGTCGACGGCGAGGACGACCCGGTGGCCGCGGGCCCGCTCGCTGGCGCGGACGAAGGCCCAGCGCAGCGCCTCGGCGGCGGCGAAGCGGCGCTCGTCGGGCGAGAGCGCGGCGGCGCGGTCCGGCGACTCGTGGCCGAAGACGTCGGCCAGGCCGCGCCGGGCCTCGGGCGTGGCGGCCACCCACTCGCGGGGTCCGCCGCCCGCCTCCGGGAGCGCGGCGAGCTGCACGATGGCCCGGCGGAGCGCCCAGTAGCCGACCTCGGCCCACGCCGGATCGGGCGCCGTCTGCACCACCACGTCGCCCGCCGCGGCGGCGACGTCGAGGAACTCGCGCACGAGGCGCGTCTTGCCGATGCCCACGTCGCCCACGACGCGCGCGCCGGTCAGCGACCGCGCCTCGGCCCGGCGCGCCTCGAGCCAGGCGAGCTCCTCCGCGCGGTCGATGAACGGGAGCGACCCGGGTCGGGCCCGCTCGCTCGAGAGGCCGCTCACCTCGATCTTGGCGCGGGACGCGCTCACGATCTCTTCCGGCGTGAACGCCGGCGGCGGCTGCGAGCCGCGCGCGGGGACGACGCTCAGCTTCGTGGACGTGGTGGCGTTGCCGCACTCGCCGCAGAACTTCTGCGACGGCGGGTTCATCGCGCCGCAGACGTTGCAGCGCACGTCCCCCACCGGCGAGCGCCCGCTGCTGCGGCCCTCGATGGCGGTCATCGCGTCGGCGAGCGCCTGCGAGAGCGCGTCGGAGTCCGCGTAGCGGTCCGCCGGCTCCTTCGCGAGGATCTTGAGCGTGACGTCGACGAGCTGCGCCGGGATCTGCCGCTCCGGCGCGACCTCCCGGGGATCGCGCGGCTGCTGGGTGAGGTGCGCGAGGACGACCTGCGTCGGCGACTCGGCCTCGAAGGGGAGCCTCCCGGCGAGCAGCTGGTAGAGGATGACGCCCACCGCGTAGAGATCGCTGCGGCCGTCGAGCGCGTCGCCCCGCGCCTGCTCGGGGCTCATGTACTCCGGCGTGCCGCAGACGATGCCGGGGCTGGTGATGCTCGGCTGGGTGCTGTCGGCGCGGATCTTCGCGAGGCCGAAGTCGACGACCTTGACGAAGTCGCCCCCCGACCGGACCGGCTCGAGGATGATGTTCTCGGGCTTGAGGTCGCGGTGGATGATGCTCTCGCTGTGCGCCTCGGCGAGCGCCTGCAGCGTCTGCCGCAGGACGTCGACGATGCGCCGGAACGGCAGCGGCCCGTCCTCGTAGATGACGCGCGCGAGGTCGCGCCCGCGGAGAAACTCCATCACGAGGTAGAGGAGGCCGTCGGGCGACTTGCCGAAGTCGATGATGCCGACCGAGTGCGGGTGATTGAGGCGGCTCGCCGCGCGCGCCTCGGTGATGAACCGCGCGGCGGCGTTCTCCTCGCCGACGAGGTGCGGGTGGATGATCTTGACCGCGACGGTGCGGCCCAGCGTGGTCTGCTCGGCCCGGTACACGCGCCCCATCCCGCCGATGCCGACGAGCTCGAGGATGAGGTACCCGCCGGGCAAGCTCCGCCCGACGAGCGGGTCGTCCGGGCTGACGGCGACCTTGCCGACCGGAAAGCCGCACGACGGACAGAACTTGTGCGCTTCGTCGCACGCGCTGCTGCACTGGGGACACGACCGCATGGCCGCCCCTCGCGGGGCCCATCGAGGGTACCACGCGTCCCCGGCGAAGGAACGGAACGAGGTATCCGCGCCCGGATGGGGGGCCCGTTTGGCCGAGATTTCGCGTTGTGCGGGGCCCGTGGCCTACAATGCTTCGGTGGCAAAACGCATCGGCGAGCTTCTGGTCGATGGGGGGGTGCTGTCGCAGTCGCAGCTCGAGCAGGCGCTCTTCGCGCAGCGCAAGGACGGCCGGAAGCTGGGGCTTCTCCTCGTCGAGCTCGGTCTCGTCAACGAGGTGCAGGTCACGCAGACCCTCTCGCGGCAGCTGAGCGTCCCCTGGGTGTCGCTCTACCACGTCGATTTCTCGCGCTCGCTCCTGAACCTCGTCCCGCGCGAGACCGCCGACAAGTACTGCCTCATCCCGATCTTCGTCCGCCGGGTGCGAAAGCAGGGCGAGACGCTCTACGTCGCGATGGACGACCCGACGAACGAGCTCGCGATCCAGGAGGTGGCCCGCGCGTCGGCCCTCCCGGTGAAGCCGATGATCGCCTGCCCGAGCGACATCCGCGCCGCCATCCGCGTCTACTACCCGTCGGAAGGGCAGCCGCCGACCGCCTCCGCGCCGCAGCTCGCCGCCAGGCCGGTCCCGCCCGTGGGACCTCCCGTGACGGCGCCGGCCGCCTCGGTGGCGCCCTCCCCTCCGCCGATCCCCGCGGCGAAGCCGGCCCCTCCGCCCCCTCCCCCGCGCCGGCCCGAGCCCGCGCCCGAGCCGCCGGCGGTGGCGGCGGTCGCCGCCGCGCCGCCCTCGGATCGGTCGACGGCGGGCGACAGTCCGTCGTCGGCCCCCGAGCTGCACGCCGAGGAGCGCGAGGTCGTCCCGCGCAAGGCCCGCGCGAAGATGTTCTCGCTGACGCTGCTCGACGGGACGACCATCTCGCTCCCCAGCCCGCGCAAGCGCCGCGCGTCGGCCCCGGAGCTCGAGAGCGAGCAGAAGGCCCCCCCCGGCGCGGAGCTCAGCGATCAGCTGACCGCGCGCGACCTCGTGAGCGCCCTGCGGGCGGTGGCCCACGGCGCCGACGCGAGCGAGATCCTCGGCACCGAGCCCCGGTGGGAAGCGATGTTCTCGGCGCTCCTGTCGATCCTGCTGCGCAAGGGCCTCATCGCCGACTGGGAGTTCGTCGAGGAGTTCCGGAAGCTTTAGCGCGCCGCCCCTTCGGCGCGCATCGCGGCGATGGCGGCGTCGTCGAGGCCCGCTTCGCGGAGGATGGCGTCGGTGTGCTCGCCCTGCTTCGGCGGCGGCGCATACGTGGCGCCGCGCGCGGCGAGCGGCGTGCGGAGCTGCGGGATGCGGCCCCAGGGGGAGTCCATGTCGAAGAAGACGCCGCGGGCCTTCAGGTGCTCGTCGTCGCGCAGCTCGCCCGGCTCGAGGACCGGCTCGAGGCAGCAGTCGTGCTGGCGGCCGAAGGCCTGCCACTCGTCGCGCGTGCGGGACGCGAAGACGCCGCGGAGCTTCTCCTTCAGCGTCGCCTGGTGGGGGCCCGGCAGGAGCGCCGCGTGGTCGACCTCGAGGCCCGCGCCGGCGCAGAACGCGGCCCAGAACTTGGGCTCCAGCGCGCCGAGCGTGACGTACTTGCCGTCCTTCGTCGCGAAGGTGCCGTAGAGCGCGAGGCCCCCGGTGAGCGGCTCGTCACCCCGCGCCGGCGGGTGGCCGCCGAAGAGCTGCCCGAGGCTCGCCAGCGCGAAGCCCATCGACGCCTCGACCATCGACACGTCGACGATCTTGCCCTGCCCGGTGCGCGCCCGCTCGTGAAGCGCCGCGAGGATGCCGATGACGCTCCAGATGCCCCCCCCGAAGTCCGCGAGCTGAAAGCCCGGGACCTGCGGCGGCGCGCCGGCGGGGCCCTGCATCCCGAGCACCCCGGCCCGCGCCAGGTAGTTGATGTCGTGCCCGGCGCGCGCCGCCATCGGCCCGTCCTGCCCGTACCCCGTCAGCGCGCAAACGACGAGGCGCGGGTTCGCGGCGAGCAAGGCGGCGTGGCCGAGCCCCAGCCGCTCGAGGACGCCCGGACGGAACTGCTCGAAGAACACGTCGTAGCGCGTGACCATGCGCAGGACGGTCGCGCGCGCGCTCGCCTTCTTCAGGTCGAGGCACACGCTGCGCTTGCCGCGGTTCAGCGCGAGGAACGTCGCCGAGGTGTCGCCGCCCGCCAGCGGGGGCGTCAGGCGCAGGTAGTCGCCCGCGCCGGTGTCCTCCAGCTTGTCGACGCTCGCGCCGAGGTCGACCAGCGCCAGCGAGGCGAAGGGCCCCGGCAGAAGGCGCGTCAAATCGAGGACGCGGACCCCGGCGAGAGGCCCCGCCGTCACGGCCGGCTCACTGGAAGCTGAAGAGCTTCTGGAGCTTCATCGCGAGCATCGGGTTGCCCGTGACCTTGAGCTTGCCCGAGAAGAAGAGCTGCATCCCGTTGGCCTGGGGATTCTCGACGAGCTTCTGGAAGTCCTCGTCGGTGATCGTGATGGTGCAGTCGGCGTCGCCCGTGCCGGGCTTGCACGCGGGCCCCGATTCGCTGACGTCGATGTTCCACTCGCCACCGGTGTCGCCGGTGATGTTCATCTGGAACTTGGCGCCGATCGTCTTCGCCTCGGCGGCGTTCTTCGTAAGGGCGGCGGGGAGCGTCTCGTTGAACAGCTGCTTGATGTCGACGGCCATGGGCGCGAAGTGAATCGCGATTCAGCGCCGTCGTCAAGCGCCGCACACCCGGTTTCGCCCCGCCGATTTCGCCTTGTAGAGGCGCTCGTCGGCCAGGGCGAGGAGGCCGTTCGCGTCGCGCTCGTCGCCCCCGAGCTCGTTGATCGACGCGTGTCCGAGGCTGATCGTGACGCCGAGAACCTTGTCCTCCCACTTCACGTCGAGCCGCTCGACCGAGGAGCGCACCCGCTCGGCGAAGCGCGACACGTTGACCGGCTCGATGCCGCGGACGAGGAGCACGAACTCCTCGCCGCCGAAGCGGGCGAAGACGTCCTCCGCGCGCACGAGGCGCTGCACGAGCGTCGCCACCTCGCGCAGCACGTCGTCGCCCGCGAGGTGGCCGTGGGTGTCGTTCACGCGCTTGAAGTGGTCCAGATCGAAGAGGATGACCGCGAGGTGGGTCCCGTGGCGCTTGGCGTAGGCGGACTCGCTGGCCAGGCGCTCGACGAGGTAACGGCGGTTGTAGATGCGCGTCAGCGGATCGCGCACCGACGACTCGTAGAGCTGGTGGGCGACGAGCTCCGCCTGCGCCGCGACGATGGCGAACGAGATGACGACGTTGGGGCCGATGTGGATGCGGTCGCCGCTGTGGAGCTCCGCGCGCTGCACGCGCTTGCCGTCGACGAACGTCCCGTTGGTCGAGTCCAGGTCCTCCACGACGTACGTCCCGTGCGTGTCCTCGAGGAAGCGCGCGTGGGCCCGGCTCGCGCCCGCGTCGTCGAGCCGAATGTGGGCCTCCTTGCCGCGGCCGACGATCGTCTCGTGCCCGCCCTCGGCCACCGTGAAGACCCGCCCCGTGCTCGGGCCGCTCACCACGGTCAGCACCGCGCGCGTCCCCTGGAGCCCCGCTCCCAGCGGCAGCGCGATCGCGATCGCGTGGTCCGTGTTGCGGGTGCTATGGGTAGCACTCGACGGGCGGCGGCACGTACGGCGCCGCGGCGGCGACGTCGGCGGTCGTGACCTGGCCGGACGCGATGATCGCGCTGTACGTGGCGACGCTGCCCTTGGCCGAGCGCGCGCCGGTGGTCTCGTCGTACGAGAAGAGCCCGAAGTGCGGGCAGTAGCCGTCGGCCCACTCGAAGTTGTCCACCAGCGCCCAGTGAATGTACCCGATGACGGGGTCGCCGCGCTGCATCGCCCACCCGAGCTGGTAGAGGTGCTCGAGGATGAACCGGGCGCGGTTGGCGTCCGGCGCGTCGGCGAGGCCGTTCTCGGTGACGAGCATCGGGAGGCCGTACTGGGCCGTCTCGTCGAGCACCGTGCCGAGGCCCTCCGGGTAGATGTCCCAGCCGAAGTCGGTGATGGGTCGCCCGTCGCCCATGTCCCGCTCGATGACGACCGCGTCGACCGGCGCGGGGATCTTGATGCCGCCGTGCGAGGCGCTGATGAGCGTGTCCGAGTAGTAGTTGACGCCGATGAAGTCGGCCCGGCCGACGAGCGTGGGGTCGCCCATCGCGTCCCCCTGGTCGGTGTAGGTCTGGTCGAAGTTCTGGTCCCAGTTGCCCTTCACGACGGCGTTGAGAAACCACTGGTTCCAGATGTAGTCGACGCGCTGGACCGCGGTCGCGTCGTCCGGGTCCGTCGGATCGAGCGGGTGAAAGGTCCGCTGGTGCTTGGCGAGCGAGACGAGCGCGGCCTTGCCGTCGCCGTCGGCGTCGACGGTGTCGGCGGCGTGGATGGCGTCGAAGCAGGCGGCGTGGGCGCGCGCCTCGATCTGAACGACGTTGATCGCGCGCGACACGTTGAGCACGTCACCGGGGGGGAAGCTGCCCTGGACGAAGCCGCCGAGCACGTACGGCAGCGGCTCGTTGATGGTGAGCCAGTAGTCGACGAGGCCGCCCCACTGCGTGGCCGCGCGCGTGCACCACGTCGTGAAGTCGCCGATCGTCTCCGGGCGCTCCCAGCCCTGCGGGTCGGAGGTGGTGGCGGGCGTTCCGTCGCTCAGCCAGTCCGGCAGCGAGAAGTGCACGAGCGTGACCACCGGCGTGATGTGCGCGGCGACGAGCTTCTGGAGGAGCGTCGTGTACGTGGCGATCGCGGTGGGGTCCGGCGTGTCGGCCATGAAGTCGGCCTCCGTCGGATAGACGCGCCCCCACTCGATCGAGAAGCGGTACGTATTCTGCCCGCTCGCGCTGAGGGCGGCCACGTCGTCGTCGATGTGGTCGAGCGAGTCGGGGCCGCCGACGTCGGGGCTGTCGCCGCTCGGGATCTTGCCGGACGCGACCCAGTGCGACCAGTCGGTGTTCACGTCGCCGACCTCGACCTGGAAGCCCGCCGTCGACGAGCCCCACAGGAAACCGGCGGGGAAATCGACCTCCGCCGGGGGCGGCGCGGAGCCGCTCGAGCCCGAGCCGTGGCACGCCGCGACGAGCGCCAAGGCCGCGAGGACGCCCCCCGGCGGTTTCCACAGACGGGCCATCTCGCCCCCATCCTACCTCGCGCCTTTACGATGTGCCGGTCCACCGCTACAAGCGGCGGCAAGCCGGCAGCTAGCCGAAACCAAGGCGAACAACGACATGGGTCTTCTCGACGGCAAGGTGGCCATCGTCACCGGGGCAGGTGGCGGTATCGGCAGGGCGGAGGCGAAGCTCTTCGCCAGCGAGGGCGCGAAGGTCGTCGTGAACGACGTGGGCGGCGCGCGCGACGGGAGCGGTACGGACGCGTCCGCCGCGGAGAAGGTCGCGCACGAGATCATGGCCACCGGCGGGGCGGCGACGGCGAGCCACGACAGCGTGTCGACGGCGGCCGGAGCGGCGGCCATCGTGAAGAAGGCCATCGACGTCTTCGGGCGCGTCGACGTGCTCGTGAACAACGCGGGCATCCTGCGGGACAAGAGCTTCCTGAAGCTCGACGAGGCGATGTGGGACGCGGTCGTCGAGGTCCACCTGAAGGGCACCTTCCTGTGCTCGCAGGTCTTCGCGAAGCAGCTCGTCGCGCAGGGCGGCGGCGGGCGCATCGTGAACACGACGAGCGTGAGCGGCATGCTCGGCAACTTCGGGCAGGCGAACTACTCGGCGGCGAAGGCGGGCATCTACGGCCTGACGCGCACCATGTCGATCGAGCTGCAGAAGCACCGCGTGACGGTGAACGCCCTCGCGCCGATCGCGAAGACGCGGATGACGGAGGACCTGCCGATGTTCCAGGGGGTCGACACGCTGACCCCGGAGCACATCGCGCCGCCCGCGCTGTTCCTCGCGAGCGACCTTTGCGGGGACCGCACCGGGCACGTGCTGGCCGTCGCGGGCGCGCGGGTCTACGCGTTCAAGGTGGTCGAGACGCCGGGCCGATTCAAGGAGACGCAGAACGGGGTGTGGACGGCGCAGGAGATCGCGGACAGCTGGGACGGGATCGTCAAGGCCTAGCCCACCCTCTTCAGCCCGAAGATCTCCACGTCGACCCCCGGCGACCACAGCACCGACGCCGTCTCCTCGGGCCGCTCGGGCCGGGCGATGCCCGCCGCCTCGACGAGGGACTCCTTCAGCTCCACCACCGTCGCCTTGCGCAGCGGGTACGGCGTGTGGTGCACCTGGCCTCGCAGCAGCACGTCGGACGCGGTGAGGGCGTAGAGGTAGTACCGCTCCGCCAGGAAGTGCTGCAGCGTGCCCTCGTCCGACGGCCCCGCGTCCTCGCCCACGTCGTACGCGACCTCGAGGGCCGCGTCGCACGGGCCCTCCCAGCGGCGCTTCGAGCGGTACACGACGTGGTCGCCGGTGCGCTCGCTGCTCATTCGCGCGTGCCAGTACGGGAGGTGAAAGAAGGCGCGCGCGCCGAGCACCGCCAGCGCGCTCGACGCGTCGAGGCTGAAGAACCAGACGCCCGGGTCGCCCCCGCGGAAGTGCACGTACGTCCGCAGGTTCGTCTCCTCGAAGCGACCCGCGGTCGGCACCGCCGGCAGGAAGCGGCTCGGCCGCACGTCGTGCATCTCGAACGGCACGAGGCCCACGAAGGCGCGCCCCTCGAACGTGTCGATCGCGAGCTTCGACGGCACGAGCGCGCGCAGCACCGCCACCGGCACCTCCCAGTGCAGGAAGAGGAGGTTGCGCCATTTCTGGAGGCCCGCCGGGGAGCCCTCGGGGCGGCGGCAGGGGGCGGCCCGGTCCATTCAGGGGTCCGAGGCTATGCCGAAACACGGTCGTCATGTAGCGTGCGCGGCCATGAGACACACGACCTCGATCGTGCTTCTCCTTGGGCTCGCGGCGCCTCTCGCCGTGACCGGGTGCAGCAAGAAGAGCGACGACGCTTCCACTTCGGCCCCCGCCGCCGCGGCGCCCGCCGCCGCGAAGTGCCCGGCCGGATCGACGATGGACGGAACGAACTGCAAGGCCTCCGGCGGGTATCGCGTGGGCCGGCTCA
The DNA here is from genome assembly GCA_050012715.1 of Polyangiaceae bacterium. GTDB lineage: Bacteria > Myxococcota_A > Polyangia > Polyangiales > Polyangiaceae > Palsa-1150. The sequence continues at coordinate 4,943 of JBEKGQ010000351.1, read as the reverse complement.
CGTGGAACGGCGCCATCGCCGACACCGCGCAGACCCTCGTGCTCCGGAACGTCTCCGGCATGGTCATGAAGGCCGGCTCGGTCACGGTGTGGTTCTACGACAAGACCGGGCATCGGCTCGACGTCGCCGGCGGGAAGAAATACCTGGTCCCCGGCGACGCCTTCGGCTCGAACGTGAAGCCCGGGGAGACGCGGAACATCACCTTCCCCCTCGCGCGGACGGGCGTGCCCGACGGCACGGCCCAGATCGAGGCCGAGATCACCAAGGTGACGCTCGTGAACCCCGACGGGACCGACGGCCCGCTCTGGACGAACAACGATCTCAACAGCGACGACCGCGGAATGGTCGCCCCCGTCGCGCCGGCCGGGGCCGCCGCCGCGGCGGGAACCGCGCTGCGACCCGGCGTCCGTCCTCCGCCGCCCCCTCCCCCGCCGCGTCACTGATGGGCCGCGCCCCAATGTCGGCGTGCGAACCTGCACGCCGACGGATCCCGCGGCCGGGGCTTTGCTAGGCTGCGTCGTCCGATGGCCCTGCCGCGTCCCGACCCCGAGAAGACCCGCCGCATCGTCGGGGGCGTCATCTACGTGCTGATGATGCTCGGGGGCGCGGCGGCGCTCGTCTTCTTCTTCCTCGTCCTTCCGCTCGAGTCGCCGGATCCCGAGGCGCAGTACGAATCGATGGGCATCGGCGCCCTGTGCGCCCTGCCGCCGCTCGCGATCTACCTGTGGATCCCCCGGCTGATCGACCGCTTCGACCCCGAGCCGTGGTGGGCGCTCGCCCTCGTGCTCGGCTGGGGGGCCATCGCGGCGTGCGGCGTGGCGGCCACCGTGAACACGGGGGTCGAGCTCGTCGCCACCGAGATCGGCGGCAAGGAGTTCGGCCAGATCGCCGGCGTGTGCTTCTCGGCGCCCATCGTCGAGGAGGGCATGAAGGGCCTCGGCGTCTTCGGCGTCTTCTATTTCCTGAAGCGCGAGTTCGACGGCGTCGTCGACGGCGTCATCTACGCGACCTTCGTCGCCCTCGGCTTCGCCGCGACCGAGAACATCATCTACTACAGCAACGCCGTGAAGTCGGACCCCAACGGGAGCGTGCTCGCGGTGACGTTCGTGTTGCGCGGCGTGCTGGCCCCGTGGGGACACCCGCTCTACACGTCGATGACCGGCATCGGCTTCGGCATCTCGCGCGAGACGAACCGCACGTGGCTGAAGTGGATGGCGCCCGTCTTCGGGTACTGCGCGGCGATGTTCCTCCACTCGACGTGGAACACGGCGTCGGTCATCAGCGGGTACCTCTTCCTCGTGATGCTGCCCCTGTGGCTGCTCTTCGTCGCGGCCTTCATCGGGATCCTCATCTGGCTCGTGGTGCGGAAGGGGCGAATCATCCGGATGCACCTGCAGGACGAGGTGCTGCTCGGGACGATCACGCGCGAAGAGCTCGCGCTGGTGACCTCGCCGTGGGGGCGGATGCGCGCGTCGATGAGCTGGGGCGGCGCGGCGGGGCGAAGGTTCGTCGCCACGGCGTCGAGGCTCGGGCTGAGCAAGTGGCACGCGGGGCGCGCCCTCAAGGGTCGCAAGATGACGGTGAGCGCCGACTGGATCGTGCCGCTGCGGCAGGAGCTCGGCGAGCAGCGGCAGGCGATCGCGCGGGCGCTGCGAAGGCCGGTGCCGATGCCGCAGGCATGGACGCCTGGCGCAGCGCAGCAAGGGTATCCGCAGCCGCCGGCGCAGTACCCGCAGCCGCAGGCTTACCCGCAGCCGCAGGCCTACGCGCAGCAGCAGGCTTACCCGCAGCCGGGAGCGCCGGCGCAGTACCCGCAGCAGCGCGGCTACCCGCCGCCGCAGGGACAGCAGCAACCGCAGCAAGGACCGGCGCAGGCAAGGCCCGCGAACCAGCCCGCGGCTGCGCCGCCGAACCAGTACCCGCCGCCAGGGTGGCAACGGCGCTGAGCAAAGAATGCTAGCCTCGGCGGTCCGATGCTCGATGCTCGCGAGTTGGTGAACGCCGCCGTCGACTACATTCGCCGGAACCCCGATGAGCTGGTGAAAGCGGCGGTCAACGCGGCCGGACTGCGCTTCGGAGTCCCGATCGCGGCGCTGCGGTACCTCACCTCCCAGGCCAAGCTGCCGAAGAAGGCGCCGAAGGACATCGACATCGGCAGCTCGCCGCCGGCGATCCGCATCAGCCTCTCGGTCGACGCGATGGGCACGCCCGTGAGGGCGAGCGCCGCCATCAAGATCGACGAGATCGACTTCTCGCCGCAGTCGATGCGCATCGGGGTGAAGCTGAGCGACGTGAAGCTGGCGCTCCTCGGCGAGAGCGACGCCCCGGTCGCGACGCTCATCAAGTCGGGCGCGCTCGACCTGTCGAAGCCCGGCAACCTCGTGAAGTTCCTCCCCAAGCGCCCCGACGCGGTCGTGGAAGCCGATGGGGACCGCATCGTCGTCGACCTGATGAAGGTGCCCGCGATCGCCGGCAATTCGCGGCTGCGTCGCATGCTCGAGATCGTGACCCCGGTGATCAACGTGCGCGCGATCGAGACCGACCGTGACCACGTGTACGTCGCGCTCCGGGCGAGCCCGCGCGGGCTGCCGCGGGCGCTCGCCGCGCTCCGCGGTCGCCTCTAGTCACGCCGCTCCCCGGCGGAGAGCGCGAAACGTCACGGCTGGAGGAAGCCCGTCTTCAGCGCCTGCATCAAGGCGTTCGGCGCGCGGCCGCCCGCCGCGCCGGAGGGGAGCCACCCCTCCTCGATCGTCCAGATGATGATGCCGCCGTAGCCGTTGGCCTTCGAGAAGGCGCCTTTGGCCTCGATCGACGTCTCGTCCTCGTAGGAGATGTACTGCGTGGCCGAGCCGCACTTGGCGTCGTTCACGGGCGACGTGAACGTGAGGTACGGCTCGGAGGCGACCATGTCCCGCATCTGGTTCGCCGACGTGCTCGTCGCGAAGGTGCTCCCCGACGCGAAGAACGCGCTGAGCGGGTACGCGTTGTCGCCGCCGACGATCTGCGTCGACGCGCTCGTGGGCTGGCGCGGGCCGGTGATGCCGCCCGTGTAGCAGATGGCGTAGAACGCCGTGCCCATGCCGAGCTTCGCCTTCGGGATGCCCGCCGCCGCGTAAAGGCCGAGCGTATTGTCGATCGCGATCGGCGTCGTGCCCGCCTCGCCGCTCAGCGGGCTGAGAAACCACGAGTCCCAGCCCGACCCGGCCACCGCGGTCGACGGGTAGTACGTCTGCACGTTGAACCGGTCGAGCGACTCCGCCAGCGTCGGCATGTGCGAATCGACGGTCTGGTAGTTCGCGTTGAGGGCGCCCCCCGGGTAGGTGAGGAGCATCTTCGGCGACGCCGCGCGGAGCGCCTGCGCGAGCGACACCAGGTCGTCCAGGTTCACGCTGTCTTCCCAGTCGAGGTCGATGCCGTCGTAGCCGAGCGTATTCATGGCTCCGACGAGCGCCGTCACGAAGGCCGAGAGGTTCGCCGGGCTCGCGGCGGTCGCGATGTTCGCGCCCGAGCCAGCGCCGCCGAGCATGAGGAGGGCCTTGACGCCATTGGCGTGGGCCGCCGTGGCGACCGCCTTCGCGTCGGCCTCGCCGGTGCCGTTCTGGTCGCTGAAGGTGAGGTTCAGCGAGAGGTCGGAGTTGACCGTCAGCGGCGAGAAGATGATGTGCGTCAGGCCGGTCCAGTCGATGGAGGCGATGGGGTACGCGTCGATGTCGTAGCCGACGTAGTAGCCCATGACCCACTGGCCGCCCGGGGTGCCGCCGTCGGATGGGGCTCCACCGCTGGACGACCCGGAGGAGGAAGTGGAGCCGCTGCTGGAGCCGCTAGGAAGACGTGGAGCCACTGGAGCTGCCCGAGGAGCTGGTGGAGCCGCTCGAGCCCGTGGACCCGCTGGAGGAGCTCGCGCCGCCGGAGCTGCTCGAGCTGCTGCCCGATGGGTGCCCGCCGTCGGGGGACGAAGAGCCGGAGCCGGCGCCGCACTGGAGGGCGAAGATGGCGGAGAAAGCGGCGCACAGCGGAAGGAAGCGTGAGCGCATGGCGCGAGCACTAGCGAGCACCATGCCGCCGACCGGATGCGCTGGTTTCGAGGTGAAGGGGCGACACGCGAGGTCGCGACGCCACACCGGGGCCGTCCGTCGTGGTGCGCAGGCCTCGCTGTCGCCGGCGGGAGGCCTCCGAATCTGCCCGTAGGCGCCCGTGGATCGCGATGCTAGAGATCCGTCGTCCCCCGGGGAGTCGCACAGTCCGGTAGTGCACGAGCTTTGGGTGCTCGTCGTCGCGGGTTCACTGCGCGCGGCCTGGCGGCCGTGCTCGTGGACGCCGCTGCACTCCGTCCACCGCCTGGAGGCTGGGGGGGCCCACGGTCCGGCGGCGGCGGACTCCGTGCAGCAGCGTTCAAATCCCGCCCCACCTGCCCCGTAGGCGCCCGCGGATCACGATGCTAAGGATCCACCGTTCCCCCGGGGAGTCGCACAGTCCGGTAGTGCACGAGCTTTGGGTGCTCGTCGTCGCGGGTTCAAATCCCGCCTCCCCGACCCTGCTCACGAAGACACGGAAAAGAAGGCCTTCCGGATGATGCCTCCCGGGGCGGGACACCGGGGGACACGGGGCGAGCGGGGCCCTTGGTCAGCGAAGTCGGGGCTTCCAGTTCAGGATCCCGGCTTCGCTCGGACCAGTGGGGCCCGTAAGAGGAGCTGGTTGCGGGTAAAACTCGACCAGTTCGCTCGGTTCAGTCTCCGTCGCCAGCATCGTCGCGTGAGCGGCCTCGTTCCTCAACATATTGCTGTAGGTGGTGAAGAACTCTGGGTCCATCGAGTACATCGTGCGGCCCTCCTCCGGGGTCACAACGACAGGACTGCGCAGCCCCTGCTGCTCGGCAAGGCGTTGGATGGCCGAAATCACGGGCCCCACGGCTCGCGGTCCTTGGATGATGTTCCGGTCGATGA
>JBEKGQ010000350.1:0-7368 GCA_050012715.1 Polyangiaceae bacterium | reverse complement strand
TGCTGCCGGCGATCCGGTCCACCGACTGGGGCAAGAAGCTGCCCGCGATCGCGCTCACCGCTTACGCCCGGCTGGAGGACGCCGCGAGCGCGCGAAGAGCCGGCTACGAGGAGCACCTGCCGAAGCCGGTGGATCCGAAGCACCTGATCCGCGCGGTCGCGCGGTGCGTTCGCCGGGGCGCGGGCCCCCATGAAGGCGCCTGAGGCGCTCCGGGCGTCACGAGCACGCCGAGGCTCAGCTGCCGCAGGTACCCTTCCAGGCGACCTGAAACAAGAGCTCGGCGCACACGGGCGCCGAGAACGAGCCCGAGACGTGGTCGCCGTCGTCGAACGTGAGATCGAAGGTGCCTTCGAGCCGCGTGGCGGTCGAGGTCGTGAAGGTCACCTCTCCCCCGGTCGCTTGCTCGAGCCCGACGACCGCACACGTCGCGTCGTCCGCCTCGTAGCTCGCGGAGAGGCCCTGCCCGACGCCGTAGGTTCCGGGGGCGACGGTCATCGCGTCCTGCGTCACCTGGAAGGCCAGCGTCCGGACGCTCGGCGGGCTCCCGTGGTTCTCCGCGACGTCGCACAAGTCCGGGATGGTCCCGAAGTAGCCTCGTTCGGTGAGCCAAGACCGGACGCGGCTCCGGCGAGCCCCGACGGCAGCGCGACACGCTAGAGTGCGCGGGCGGATCTCGCACGGAGACGAAACGATGAAGGTCATCCTCGTCGGTGCCACGGGCATGGTCGGCCGCGGCGTCTTGCGGCAGTGCCTCCTCGACCCCGGCGTCGAGGGCGTGCTCGCCATCGGTCGCAAGCCATCGGGCGAGACGCACCCGAAGCTGCGCGACCTGGTCCAGCCGGACATGTTCGACGTGGGCGCGGCGGCGGGCGAGTGGCGCGGCTACGACGCGTGCTTCTTCTGCCTCGGCGTCTCGTCGGTCGGCATGAAGGAGGCGGAGTACCGCCACCTCACGTACGACCTCACGCTGGCCTGGGCCCGCGCCCTCGCGCCGGAGCATCCCGACCTGCGGTTCCTCTACGTGTCCGGCATGAACACGGACGGCAAGGCCATGTGGGCGCGCGTCAAGAAGCAGACCGAGGACGATCTGCTGGCCCTCTTCCCGCGCGCGATCATGATCCGGCTGGGGGCCCTCCGACCGATGCACGGAGAGCGCTCGAAGGCGCCGGGGGCCGGCGTGCTCCTCACGCTCCTGTCGCCGCTCTGGCCCGTCGCCCAGGCGCTCTGGCCCAGCGGCGTCATCACGACCGAGGAACTCGGACGCGCGATGCTCCGCGCCGCGCGCGAAGGCGGCGACAGGCGCGTCCTCGAGAGCCGCGATCTCGTCGCCCTCGGGAGAGCGTCCTAGAGGTCGACGACGACCTTGCCCTTCACGTGCCGGCCGGCCTGGAGCGCGACGGCGGCGCGGATCTGCTCGACCGGGAAGCTCGCGGCGATGGGCACCCGGAGTCGGCCGGTCGCGATCAGGTGCGCGAGCTTTTCCAGCGCGCCCGGCGCGGCGCTGGCGCCGTTGGTCGCGGTGATGCCGTCGACCTGGGCGGCGATGGTGGTGATCCGCGCGTCCGGGACGCCGAGTGCCCTCGCCGCGTGCGCGGTCTCCGTTCCGTAGAGATCGATCGCGGCGGTGATGCCGCGGGGAGCGAGCGCGCGGACCCGGTCGGCCAGGCCGTCGCCATAGACGACCGGCTCGGCTCCGAGCTCGCGCAGGAACTCGGCCGACGTCGCCGATCCCGTCCCGATCACGCGCGCGCCGGCGATGCGGGCCAGCTGGACGACGAAGACGCCGACTCCGCCCGCCGCGCCGCCGATCAGCACCGCGTCGTCCGGCCCGAGCGCGACCACGACCAGGGCGGCGGCGGCCGTGCGTCCGGCGATCGTGAGGGTGGCGGCGGTGCGGTCATCGACGCCGTCGGGCGTGTGATGAGCCTCGTTCGCGGCGGCGGCCCCGGTCGCGTCGACCACCACGTAGTCGGCGACCGCCCGGGACAGGGCGCCGCCGAACACCCGGTCGCCCGCAGCGAAGCCGGTCACCCCGTCACCGACCTGGTCGACGACTCCCGCGTAGTCGGTCCCGAACCCGGCCGGCAGGCTCAGGCCGAAGCGGGCGGCGGTGTCCGCGTCCGTGAGCATGAACCAGTCCATCGGGTTCAGCCCGGCTGCGGTGACCCGAACGCGGATCTGTCCCGGTCCGGCCTGGGGCGCTGGAACGTCGAGGACCTCGAGGACTTCGGGTCCGCCGAAGGATTCGAGCCGGACCGCTCGGGAGCGCACGGGAGGCGGACTATCCTTCGCCTACTCGCCGACCACCTCGGCCGCCGACGCGGCCGTGACGGCGTGAGCGAGCCACGCGTCGAGCCGCGCCAGCTCGGTGCACGACACGATTCGGGTGCGAACGTCCTCCGGCACCGATATGCCGCGCGCGGCGAGGACCGCCAGGAGCGCGTGGGCGCGGCCCTCGGCGCGACCCTGCGCCACGTAGCGGCGCGCGAAGTCGCTCTGATACTCGTAGTTACCACTTGCCATGAGTGCCTCCAGAATAGCACGCGCGGCCTCGTCGACCGACGCCAGGACCAGATCCGCGTAGAGCTTGGAGCGCTCGTCATCGAGACCACGGGCCGCCGCGAGCGCGGCCTCGGCGATGGCGAGCGCGTTTCTCTCATGGCCGTGCAGCATGACCGAGAGCACCGCCAGCTCGGGCGACGGCTCCGCGACCGCCACGTCGCAGACGACGGACGACGGGCACGGCTTCGGGTCCGAGCACGAGAGGAACGAGCACCCAGCCGGGATGGCCGGTGGCGATCGGCGTGCTCGCCCACCCCGCAACATCCGGGTCGGGCGTCACGATCATCAGCGCGACGTCGCAGCGGAGCCTCGCTCGCAGATGCCGCAGTACACTTTGTACGCATTCCCTCGGCTCGTTGTCCACGCCGTACCATTTCGGTGACCATGACCCTCATGGAGGAGCTGCGCGCGGCGATGTTCGCGTTCCTGTCGTTCGGCGGGACCGACTGGGAGCCGCTCCGGGCGCGACTCGGCGCGGCCATGGATCACGTGGAACGAGCACCGCCTCCCGTCGTCGAGATCGAAGCACTTCTCGCCGAGTTCCGCGCGGCGGCGATCCGAGAAGGAAAGCCCCGCTTTGCCGACTCGCCGCTCTACCCTTACGGCATACCCATGTACGTCGAAGGGCTGCTCCAGCGCCTGCGGCCTCACTGCGGCTCGAAATGGCGACGGCAGGACACCTCGACGGAGCCGGTCTCGAGCTGGTGCTGGGTATCCCTTCCACGTCTCGACGCTGGCGCGTCGAGCTTCGCGCCGAGGAGCAAACCATGAACGTCCGGTCACAGCCGATCCTCGCCGTTCGCGACGTGCGCGCCTCGGCCCGGTGGTACGCGCGGCTCCTGGGCAGCGCGGAGCCGACCGGCAGCCCGCCCAGCGATCACGACCACATCTACCGGCGCATCCACGTCGGCGAGAGCTTCGTGCTCCAGCTCCACGCCTGGGACGAGGAGGATCACCCGAACCTCGTCGACGCGGGGCGCGCACCCGTCGGGCACGGCGTGCTCGTCTGGTTCGAGGTCGACGACTACACTGCCGCGGCGAGGCGCGCGCGGGAGCTCGGCGCGCAGGTGATCGAGGAGAAGGTGAACCCGAACGCGCAGCACCACGAGCTGTGGCTGCGGGACCCCGATGGCTACGTCGTCGTCCTCGCGAGCCCCGACGGCAGCGCGACGAGCTAGAGCGCGCAGGGCCTCGTCCGCCGGCTTCGGGATCGCTAGGGCAGGGCGAGCAGGTCGTCGAGGAGCTGTCGCGCATCGACGTCGGGGTTGTGGACGAAGAGCACGAGCTTCGACGCCCCGCGCGGCGCCGGCCGTCGCAGCCGCAGCCGGACCCGGTTTCCCAGCACGTCCGCGAGGACGTCTCTCGGCGACGACGGGCGCGCCACGAGCGCGGCGAGCTTCGCCCGCAGGGCCTCGACGGTCTTCGCCGGCTGAAGGATGGGCGCCGTGAGCGTCACGAGGACGGTGGCCCCGTCGGGAACCACGAGCGTCGCATGCGCGCGCAGCTCGGCGGCCACGCGTTGCACGACGCGGTCGAACCGCAGGCCGAGGCGCGCCACGCTCGTGCCGCGTGCTTTGGCGATGCGGGCGGCGAGCTCTCTTTCCGGCGGTTCCACGGCGCGCGGCACCTCGACCATCCTTCAGGCGAGCGGCTCGGGGGACGGTGGCACGGGCTCCAGGCTCCAGCCGTTCTCCGAGAGCCACGCGGCCGCTTCTCTCGCCTGCTCGTCGAGGACGAGGAGCTCGACACGATCACCGCTCCGGTTCTGCTGCGCCATGGCCTCGGACACGCCGCCCTCCTTGCGCTCGACCGCGACGAACGTGACGACTCCACACGCGCGTGCACCTTCTTCGCGAAGAGAAAGTTCACCGATCGCCCCCGGAACGTACGGCATCGGACAGGGCCTCTCAGCTCCCGCAGGTGCCCTGCCAGGCGACCTGAAAGAGGAGGTCGGCGCACACGGGTGCCGAGAACGGGCCCGAGAGGTGGTCGCCCCCCTCGAACGTGAGATCGAACGTGCCTTCGAGCAGCGTGGCGGTCGAGGTCGTGAAGGTCACCGTTCCCCCGGTCGCTTGCTCGAGCCCGACGACCGCGCACGTCGCGTCGTTTGCCTCGTAGCTCGCGGAGAGGCCCTGCCCGATGCCGTACGTTCCGGGCGCGATGGCCATCGCGTCCTGGGTCACCTGGAAGGCCAGCGTCCGCACGCTCGGCGGGCTGCCGTGGCGCTCCGCTACGGCGCACAAGCCCGGGATGGTCCCGAGGACCACGCCCGCGCTGGCGATGCTCTGGCCGGACATCGTCGTCGTCACGTACGTCTGCCCGATGCTGTCGGCCGGCACGAAAGGCTGACCGCCCAGGGTGCCGGTGATCGACGTTGGCTCGCCCGGGGATGCCGTGGCCCCGCCGCAGCCCACCAGCGCCGCGAGCGCAGCCGCGAATGAACCGGGGGAGATGCTTCGCGAGAGAGCCATTCGGCCACGTCTTACGGAGGAGGCGCGCGAAGCTTCCCTCGGCCGAGGGGCAGGGAGGAGCCGGCCCCCGGTCGGGAGCTTCTCTTTCGCGGCGAGGACCCTATGCACACTGCGTGACTCGAGCCGAGCCCGCTCTCCTCTGGGGCCTCGCGCTGGCCGTCGTCGTCGAGGGCCTCGTCGTGCACCTCATGCTCGCCGTGGCCCACCCGCGCCTCGCATGGACGCTGAGCGCGCTCGCCGCGTCGTCGTTGGTCTGGCTCGCGGTGAAAGGCCGCCGCCGAAGCTAGGGCCGACTCCCGGCGAGATAGAAGCTCGCCATCAGCGGCAGGGCGCTCAGGCGATCCAGGGCGCGGCGCTGCTCGTCCGAAAGGCAGGAGGAGTCGCCCATGGCTCGTTCTCCGCGTGAAAGTACGCTCGCCAGAACCCACGCGTGCGCTCGCTGATGAGCGGATGAGCGGTTTCGCGGAAGAAGCGCAGGATGCGGTCCGTACCGTAGAGTGCCAGGAGGGCACGGACGTCCTCCAGCCGGCCGTTTTCGAGGACCCGCGGCAGCACGCCATCGGCTTGCGTGATGGGATCGAGCCCGTCGAAATCGACGTCCCAGAAGAGCCAGCGCAGGCTTTCGGGGAGGTGACTCACTCCCCCGATCATAGCGCATCCAGCAGGCCGGCACCCCGTCCGCCGCCCGCGGCTGGAGCGGAGGAGGCATCGAGAACGGCCAGGGCCACACGATCCGGTGAGGTGCCGGCGCGAAGTGCCGCGACGGGACGCGTTGCGTCAGGCGCGGGCACGAAGTCGCGAGCTGCACGGTGGGCGTGAGACGGTGCCGGCGGGAGGGCATCGACGGAGACCGCGGCCGAGTCGAAGGGCTCTGCGGGCGCAGCGGGTGAAGGTCGCACCGGAGCGGGTGAAGCTCCGGAAACTACGGGGGAAGCCGTGACGGCATCGCCCAGAACGAGGGGCGCATCGACTGCCACGGCGATCGCATCGGCTTCGACCGCGATCGCATCGACTCCGACCGCGATCGCATCGACTCCGACCGCGGCTGCATCGACTGCGACCGCGACGGCATCCGCTGCGACCGCGGCCGCTTCGACTGCGACCGCGGCTGCTTCGACTGCGACCGCGGCTGCATCGGCTGCGACCGCGGCTGCTTCGACTTCGGCCCGTGCGGCGTCGACTGCGACCGAGGCGGCTTCGGATGCGACCTCTGCTGCATCCGCTTCGACTGCGACCGCATCGACTGCGATCGCGATCGGATCGACTGCGACCCAGGCCACATCGACGTCGGCCACGACCGCATCGACTTCGGCCCCTGCGGCATCGATGAACGAACCGACCGACCCGCTCCTGAGCCCCCGCCGCGCTCATAGGCGGGCGCTACGAGGCGATCTTCGTGAGAGCGACCGTGTAGCCGAAGGCTCGTAGCTGACGCGCCGCATTCCGTAGGTTCAGGCGGCTGAAGAAGGGCAGCACCTTGTCGATGGGCTTCAGGGAGCGGCTGATCACGGCGTAGATCACCTCGAACGTTCGGGGGTCGGGGCGGTCCGCTGGCACGCTGAGCTGATGAGATGGGGGCAATATGGCGTTCACCGCCGCGCGGACCTTGGCGTCCTCCAGGAAAGCGTTGGCGGCGACGCTCCCCTGGGCAAACAGGTGACTCAGGACGCTGGAGCCCGCGTATTTCTTCACGTGGATCATCTGCTGCCGCGACGTGTACAGGTCGCAGAACTCGACCGATGTGCCTCCCACGCGAATGAGCTTCCGGTCGGTGAGGGCGATCTTGCCGCCGCTGGCGCTGGCGACTCGCTCGTTGTACGCGCCCTCGGACTTGTCCGCGTAGTCCGGAAGCGTAGACGCCCTGACCAATCCTGCGATGTCGGTGTTGACCGTGGCGACGAACTCCTTCTCCACGCGGTACCACTTGCCGCTGCTGAGGAGGTAGGTCGTCTTGTCGTGCTCCACTTCTCCGTAGAGGCAGGCATAGACCGTCCAGCGCTCGGTCCAGTTCTCGTCCTCGACGCCGTATGCAAAGACCTGGCGCTGCCTGAGCGTCTCGACACTCAGGGCCTCGGGGTCCGGCACCGTCTTCAGAAAGTCTCGGATGTGCAGGTCTGGGAAGAGATCTGCGGCATCGGCATCGCGGTACCGGAATCCGCCGATATCCGCCCACTCGACCAGCTCCGGTACCGCCAGCCACGCAGACACGTCGGAAGGATCCTCCGCTCGGATCATCCCGATGAGCGACTCATCTAGCTTCGAGCGGAGCTTCGGATCACGCACCTCGGCGATGTGATCGACCCACGGGAAGGTCTTCTTGTAGGAGTTATCTCGG
>JBEKGQ010000349.1:0-7418 GCA_050012715.1 Polyangiaceae bacterium | reverse complement strand
GACCGGTCCCGCGTCGAACGAGAGGGCGAGGCTCCGCGTGAGGGCGCGGCCGGCCCGCGCGACCTCGAGGTCGGCGCGCTCGGCGGCGATGGTGAGGAGCGCGCTCTGGTCGGCGGGGGTGGGGTAGACGGTGGCGCCGCAGAAGGGGCAGCGCGCGCTGGGCTGCTCGATGGTGAACTGGATCTTGCCGCCGCACGACGAGCACCGGCTGCCGACCGCGCCCACGAACGCCTCGACCACGACGGGCGGCTCGGGCTCGTCGACGTCCTTCACCGAGCGGACGACCTTGTAGGCGACGAACCCGAAGAAGAAGACCCCGAGCACGACGAGCCCGCCGATGAAGACGCTCGGCTCGTAGCTCATCGCCTCGGCGTCGAGGAACATGCTCGCCACGACGTGGCCGCCGATGAGCAGGGCCGCCGGCGGACCGAAGTAGAGCCCGATCTTCTCGAATTCGATGGGCGACCGGGCGCTCGCGATCCGCCCGCGCTCCTGCTCCAGCGTGCGCGCGAAGGCCATCGCGCGACGCCGCAGGTCGTCCGGCACCGGGCTGACGGCGCGGCACGCGGGGCAGCTCGCGCTCGCCGCCGAGGGGTTCACCGCCAGCGGCGCGCCGCAGCCTCGGCACGGGATGCTCGGCGCTTCGAGGGAGACCGCCGGGAGCTGCATCGGGACGGCGAGGCAGGGCGCCGCTGGAGTGGGCCTCTAGGCCCCCGTGACGGTGACCTTGTTCATGCGAACGGGCGTCAGCGGACGGTCGTCGCCGTCGGTCTTCGTCTTCTCGATGGCGTGCACCACGTCCATCCCCGCGATGACCTTCCCGAACACCGGGTGCTTGCTCGCGCCCGGCGAGAACCAGTCGAGGTACGCGTTGTGGACGGTGTTGACGAAGAACTGGCAGCTCCCGCTGTTGGGCCGCCCGGTGTTCGCCATCGAGAGCGTCCCCGGCTCGTTCGAGAGCTTCGCGTCCGGCGGGTGCTCGTCCTTGATCGTCCCATCCGGCCCGTCACCGGTGCCGGCCTGCCGGCTCTTCGGGTCGCGGCTGTGAGGGCACCCGAACTGCAACATGAAGCCGTTGATGACGCGGTGGAAGTGGAGCCCGTCGTAGAAGCCCGCCTTCGCGAGCTTGACGAAGTTTCCGGCGGTGATGGGCATCTTGTCGACGAAGAGCTCGACGTCGATGTTGCCCAGGGACGTCTCGAGGCGCGCGGTGGGGTTCGGCATCGGTTTTTCGTCCCTATACCTGATCGAGCGAAATGTCGCCGTACCCGTAGACCGGCGGCTTCGTCCCGGGCTTCAAGAAGAGATCGCGCTTGTGGAAGTAAAAGACGATCGGCGTCTCGAGCGCGTCGAAGAGCACGTAGGCGAGCTCCGGCGTCTGGAACCAGGACTTGTCGGCGCTCTTCCGGTCCTGGATGCACGCGGCGCCGGCGGGCACGATCGTCGTGACCGTGGACTCGTACTTCCCCTTCTTGCCCGGGCCGACGATGGTGAGCTCCGACACCGTGACCGGCGCCATCCCGCCGAAGAGCTTCATCGCCCATTGCGCCGACTTCATCGCGACTTCGACGTTGTCGTGCAGGCTGCGGTACGCCACCCCGACCGGGGTCATGATCGGCTTCGAAAGCTCACCCATGCCGCGCAGCCTAGCAGAACCGCCAGCCCGGCTCGATACACGCAGCGCTCGGCGCTCGCGAAATGGGCGGGGCTAGGTGAGGAGCTCGTCCCAGCCTGCCTCGAGGGCGCGGAGCTGACTCGTCTGGGTGGGGTCGACGCGGCTCGAGAGCTGGGCGAGGGCGTCGACGCGGGGCTGGACGATCGCGACGTCGTCGGGCGGCGCTTCGGAGGCTCGGGCCTTTCGTGCACGCGTGGGACGGGAGCGACGGGTGGACATGGAGCGCGAGAATATGGGCACCGGGCGGCTCACGGAAGGCCTCAACGAAGTCTCCGGCCGGACTATCCTCCGGCCCGAAGATGCGGGCCGACACCATCGTCGTCGGGGCGGGCTCCTCCGGGGCCGTCCTCGCGTCGCGGGCGACCGAGGGGGGCACGCGAGAAGTGCTCCTCGTCGAGGCCGGCCCCGACTACCCGGATCCCGACGGCCTCCCGGCCGATCTCCGGAACGGGACGCGCAACTCGATGCGCGCCCACGACTGGGGCCAGAAGCACCGGCCCCGCCCCGGGTCGCCGCTGCTCTTCTGGTTCCCGCGGGGTCGCGTGGTCGGCGGCTCGTCGGCGGTCAACACGTGCATCGCGCTCCGGGGCCAGCCGCACGACTACGACGAGTGGGCCTCCCTGGGTCTCCCCGACTGGAGCTGGGAGCGCTGCCTCCCGGCCTTCAAGCGCCTCGAGAACGACCTCGACGTGAGAAACGAGTGGCACTCCCAGGAGGGCCCCATCCCGATCCGCCGCCACCGGCCGAGCGAGCTCGCGCCCTGGCAGGCCGCCTTCCTCGAGGCGTGCGAGACCCTCGGCTTCCCGCGGTGCGAGGACTCGAACGACCCGACGACGACCGGCGCGGGGCCGCACGCGATGAACCTCGTCGACGGCGTCCGGATGAGCGCGGCGCGTGGGTACCTCGACGCCCGGGCGCGACGACGGCCGAACCTGGTCATCCGGGCCGGCACGCTCGTGCGCCGGGTGCTGCTGCGGGATCGGCGCGTCGTCGGCGTCGAGGTGGAGACCCACGGGCGGGTGCACACCATCGCGTCGTCCCGTGTCGTGCTCTGCGCCGGCGCGACGTCGACTCCGGGCATCCTGCTCCGCTCGGGCATCGGTCCACGCCGGGCGGTGGAGCGGCTCGGGGTGGACCTCGTCGTCGATCTCCCCGCGGTGGGGGCGAAGCTGCTCGACCACCCGGGGTCGGCCATCTTCCTGCGGCCGAAGAAGCCGCTCCGGGTGCCAGGGCGGCACTTCATCCAGACGGTGCTGCGGCTGACGTCGAAGTCGGGGCCGCGCAACGACATGTTCCTGCAGGCCGGCTCGGTCGTGCCGCACCCGTTCGGCGGCGATCTCCCGCTCGCGAGCATCATGCAGAGCGTCGGAAAGTCGTACGGTCGCGGGACGATCACGTTCACGTCTCCGAGCCCGCGCTCGACCCCGCGCATCGAGTCGCGGCTCTTCGTGGACGCGAAGGACCGCGAGCGCGCCCTCGACGCGATGCAGCTCGCGGTGGAGCTCGCCGAGACGCCGGCGATGCGCGATCTGGCGACCTTCTTCTGGCCGCCGCCGGGCGCCGTGAGGAGCCGCCAGGGCATCGAGCGGTGGCTCGGGCGGGTGTGCGACTCGAGCTACCACCCGTGCAGCACCGTCCCGATGGGCGCCGACGACGCGAGCGACGCCGAGGTGGCGACCGACGGACGAGGCCGCGTGAGGCACGTCGAGGGCCTGTGGGTGGCCGACGCGAGCCTCATGCCGACCATCCCCAGCGCGCACACGAACCTCACCGTGCTCATGATGGGCGAGCGCTTCGGCGAGTGGATGCGACGCGGGGAGATGTGACGTGGTCGACGGGGTGACGAATCCTTCGCGTGCGGGCGCGCGTTACGGCGACGGCGCCGTCTTGACGACCTGCGTCGCGCCGTACCACGTGAAGTTGTCGAGGAGCACGCTCGAGTCCCAGTTCGCGTCGCCGGTGTCCCAGATGATGAGCTGGAGCGTGATGGTCTCGCCGCCCTTCACCGGCGCCGTCGTCGTGAGCCACCCGGTGGAGGCCCCGCCGGTGCTCTGGCTCGTGCAGTAGGTGCCCAGGTTGTAGAAGCCCGTGCCCTGGAGCTCGTCGGGACCCGCAGTGCACGTCGCGGTGCCGGTCGCCGTCCCCAGCGCGGAGTCGCACCCGATCGGCGTGCTCGGCGTGCACCGGCTGATGAAGGGCGTGTTGACGCTGATGACGTTGCCCATCGTGTCGAACGCGACGTTGAGATCGCCGACGTTGCCGAGCCACGCCTCCGACTGGAGCCAGGCGACGAACTGGTCGTTGTAGGTGGAGCACGCGTACTCGGGCCACTCGCTCGAATAGAAGTCGAAGTCGAACGAGAAGCCGGCGACGTTCTTCGGCACCACGATCTGGAGCGTCACGCCGATCGTGTCGAACACCGTGGTGGCCGCCATGCATGCAGCGGTCGACTTGGGGTAGCTGGGGGGCGCCGTCCCGTTGGCGGTGTCCATCGCCGTCTGCTCGCCCTTGAAGTACGGGTCGCCCATCCCGTTCTCCCCCGCGCAGGCAGCCGTGGGCGACGCGTCGTCGCACACCATCGCGTAGCCGGAGCTCAGCACGCCGAGCATGCTGCCCTCGTGCGGAAGGATGGCCGGGCCGAAGCTCGGCTGGATCCCGTGCTGGCCGGCGTTGGGCGCCGCGGTGCTGTTGTACCCCTGCGTGTACGTCGCCGAGACGAGCCCCCACGAGCCGCCGGTCGCCATCTGGCAGATGCCGAGCGCCTTCGCGAAGTCGGCCGCCGGACCGGCCTCGGTGAGGGCCGCGTCGCAGGGGCCGGGCGGGCTCGTCGTCCCGCTGCAGTCGAGATCGCAGTCGCTGCCCGGCAGGTTCACGTTCCCGACGTCGCAGGGCGGGCACGCGCCGCCGCTGCTGCTTCCACTTCCCCCGCCGCTGCTGCTGCTTCCGCTTCCCCCGCCGCTGCCGGAGCTGCTGCCGCCCCCGGAGCCGCTGCCGCCCCCGCTGCTCGTGCTCGAGCCGCCGCCCGAGCCCCCGCTGCTGCCGCCTCCCGAGCCGGAGCTGCTGGCGCCGCCGGAGCTGCTGCCGCTGCTGGCCCCGCCGTCGCGCGAGCCTCCGAGCGGGTTGCTCGCCCCGCTGCAACCGACGGAGATCGCAAGGAAGACCAGGCTGATGGAGGGAGGTACACGCATGCGTGCCGAATGATACGCGGCGGGCCCGCGGGATATCCCCTCGTTCCTCGGCTTCTTCCTGCGCACGGGGTTACCCGTGACGTGCCTCTCCTGCGGCGAAGACGCCTCTTCCGCCACCGAGACGCCCTCTTCCTCTCGCCCGTTGCACGTCTTGGCCTCGCGAGGGCGCGTCTTCCCTCGCCGTATCCAGCGTCTTCCGGTCGCGAGCCGACGGCTTGCCCCGTGCAGCCCCCCGTCTTCCGCTCGCGAGCCTCCCCCGTCCCCTCGGCCATTCCACATCTTGCCCTCACCCGTGCCGCGTCTTCCCTCGAGCGGACCGCGCAACCCGTGCACGCATCCCGCGTCTTCTGCTCCCGGCTCCCGCGTCTTGGGGGAAGGGATCCCGCGTCTTCGGTGAGGGATACCGCCGCTCGGGGTGCGGGATCCCGCATCTTGGGGGGCCTGATACCGCCTCTCGACGTGCGGGACACCGCGTCTTGAGGTGAGGGATACCGCCTCTTGAGGTGGGGATACCGCGTCTTCCGTCGACCCAAGACGCGCAAGGCGCTCGCCCAAGACGCGCAAGGCGCTCGCCCAAGACGCGCAAGGCGCTCGCCCAAGACGCGCAAGGCGCTCGCCCAAGACGCGCACCCGGTCATCCTCTCCCACCTCGTCGTGCACCCGTTCCTGCGCGTCGCGCCTCCCCGTCCGCGCGGCGACGTGGGCGATTCACCGCGACCGCATCATCTCCGCGACCAGCACCCCCGCCGCGACGGCGACGTTGAGCGACTCGATGCGGCCGGTCCCCCGGACCGCGACGACCGCGTCGCACTGCGCGCGCACGCGCTCGCCGAGGCCTTCGCGCTCGTTGCCCATCACGAGGATCGCCGGGCGCCCGAAGGCGAAGCCCGTGGCGCTCACCGTCGCTTCGCCGTCGGCCCCGACGACCCGGACGCCGCGGGCGCGGAGCCGGCCGAGCGTGTCGGCGAGATCGGTCGTGCGCGCCGTGAGCACGTGCTCCGCCCCGCCCTCGGCGACCTGCACCGCCGTGGCGGCGAGGCCCGGGTGCGGCGCCGGCGTGCCGAGGAGCACGGCGTCGACCCCGAAGAAGGCCGCGCTCCGGAGGATGGCGCCGATGTTGTACGGGTTGCGCACGCGGTCGAGCGCGACCGCGGTGCCTTTCGCCCGCGCCAGCGTGTCGGCGAGGTCGGCGGTCGAGAGCCAGCGGCGCGGGCGTACCGCGACGCAGAGCCCTTCGTGGTGCCTGGTCTCCGCGATGCGATCGAGCTCCGCCGCGCTCCGCTCCTCGCAGGGGACGTGGTTCGACGTGCACCACCGCGGGACGTCGCCGAGCTCGGCGCGCACCTCGCGCGCGTACGCGACCCGGAGCACCTCGTCGCGCCGCCGCGCGAGGACGGCGAGCCCGGCCCGGAGGCCATGGACGGTCTCGGCCGCGTCGGCCGGCGCGGAGGGCGCGGGCGCATGACGGGGACGGCCGTGAGCCGGAGAAGCCGGCCGGTGGGGATGCGAGCGGGGGCGCTGTACCATCGCGCCCGATGATCGCACCGCCGCGCGACGAAGCCGAGCTGCTCGCGCGCGCGCTCGCCCTCCGCGGCATGCCGGTCGAGGACGCCGGCGTCCACCGCAAGGGCAAGGCCGGCGAGCGCGTCGAGCGGGCGCTCGGCGCCACCGGTGGGTCCACCGCGACGGTGGACTTCCCGGGCCTCGGCGTGGAGCTGAAGACGATCCCCGTCGACGGCGCCCGGGGCGCTCCGCGAGAGTCGACGTTCGTGTGCGCGGTGTCGCTCGCCGACGCGGATCGCGCGGAGTGGGCGACGTCGTGGGTGCGCGCGAAGCTGGCGCGCGTGCTCTGGGTGCCGATCGAGGTGCAGGCGGACGGAGCGCGGCGCATCGGCGAGGCGCGGCTCTGGTCGCCGTCCGCGGAGCAGGAGCGCGTCCTCGCGGACGACTTCGAGGAGATCCTCGGCCGCATCGGCGCGGGCGACGTCGAGGGGGTGACGGCCCGCCTCGGCCGGTGGCTCCAGCTTCGCCCCAAGGCGGCCCACGGCCGGGTGCGCACGCTCGTCCGGGCCGCCGAGGGCGAGGTCGTCGCCACCGTGCCCCGGGGCTTCTACTTGCGAGCGCGGTTCACAGGGGCGATCCTCCGCGACGGGCTCGCCCTGCCATGACCCTCCTTCACTTCGTCATCCTGCTCCTCGTCGCGGGCGTCTGCGGCTCGATCGGGCGCGCCCTCGCCGGGTACAGCCACGGCGGCTGCCTCGGCTCCATCGCGCTCGGGTTCATCGGGGCGCTGCTCGGCGTGTGGATCGCGCGGGCGCTCCACCTGCCCGAGGTGCTCGTGTGGCGGGTGGGGGCCGAGCCGTTCCCGGTGCTCTGGTCGATCGTCGGGTCGGCGCTGTTCGTCGCGGTGCTGAGCGCGCTGACGCGCCGGCGCGACTGAGCAGGGCAGCAGACCGCCCTAGAAGCGGCCCTCGCACGCGATGCCCAGCGGGCCCTGCGGCCCACACCATGCAACGCCCGGACGGGAAGCACCGCCGCGGGGCCAGAGGAGCCAC
>JBEKGQ010000348.1:0-7425 GCA_050012715.1 Polyangiaceae bacterium | reverse complement strand
GTGCGACTGCGGCTGCACGAGGTGCGACCGCGGCTGTACGAGGTGCGACCGCGGCTGTACGAGGTGCGACCGCGGCTGTACGAGGTGCGACCGCGGCTGCACGAGGTGCGACCGCGCCTGTATCACGTGCGACCGGGGCCGTCGGGGTCGGGGTCGAGGTCGGGGTTCGCGTCAGTCGTAGCGCTCGCTGTGCACCTGCTGCCGCGGCAGCCCCACGTCCTTGCGGAGCAGGTCGCGCACCGAGCCGACCATGCGCTCGAGGCCGCAGACGTACGCGTGCGGCGGCGTCCCCGCGGCGACCGCCGACAGCTCGTCCCACAGCTCGCGGACGTGGTTCTGCACGTAGCCGCGCCGCCCGGTCCAGCCTTCGCCCGGCTGCGAGAGCGTCGCCTGGAAGCGGACGAACGGGTGCGCCGCGGCGAGGGCCTCGAGCTCCGCCGCGTAGAGGAGGTCCGCCTCGCGGCGCACGCCGAGGAGGAGCCACGCCGGCGCACGGGACCCCGCCGCGATGGCCGCGAGCAGCATGCTGCGCATCGGCGTCACGCCGGTTCCCGTCGCCACCATCAGCGACGGCGGGGCGCTCGCCACCGGCCGCGTGAAGAACCCCTGCGGGCCGACGAAGCCGAGCGTCGTCCCCGGCGCGACGGCGTGCAAGAAGGTCGACCCCGGGCCGCCCTGGACGCGGGTCACCGCGACCGCGAACCGCGGCGTCCCGTCGGGCGGCGAGGCGATCGAGTAGCTTCGCTTCGTCTCGGCGGCGTCGCCGACCGTGATCGGCAAGAGGATGTTCACCCACTGGCCCGGCTCGAACTCCATCGCCCGCCCGTCCACCCGCTCGAAGGTCAGCTCGCGGACGCCGGGCGTCAGCATGCGGGCGCTCGCGACGCGCGCGTCGAAGGGAGGCGGAAGAGGCATGTCGTGGGCGGTTCTAGGTGCCCGTGCTGGGTAGCACGGGCACACAGTCCCGCTCGCGACTCGGCTAGCCTATTCTCGGCTGGCCATGCACACGCGACCCCTCGGTCCCAGCGGCCTCACCGTCAGCGCGGTGGGCCTGGGCGGCATGTACCTCTCGATCCACGACCGCCCCTCGGAGGACGACGCCGTCCGCACGGTGCACGCCGCTCTCGACGCGGGGATGACCCTCATCGACACCGCGGACGTCTACTGCCTCGACCACCGCGACATCGGGCACAACGAGCGGCTCATCGCGCGGGCCCTCCGCGAGAAGCCGTCGGCGCGCGCCGTCGTGGCGACCAAGGGCGGCCTCGAGCGCCCGGATGGCGCCTGGACCAGGAACGCCCGCCCCGCGCACCTCCGCGAGGCCTGCGAGCGGAGCCTGAAGGCCCTCGGCACGGCGCGCATCGACGTGTACCAGCTCCACGCCCCGGACCCGGAGGTGCCGCTCGCCGACAGCGTGGGCGAGCTCGCCCGGCTTCGCGCGGAGGGAAAGATCGCCCACGTCGCGCTCTCGAACGTCGGCGTGCGCGAGATCGACGAGGCCCTCGGCATCGTCCCCATCGTGAGCGTCCAGAACCGGTGGAACCCGGGGCATCGCGCGCCCGAGACCGACGGCGTGCTCGATCACTGCACGAAGCTCGGCATCGCGTTCCTCCCCTATTCGCCCTTCGGGGGCGCGGGCGGCGCGAAGTCGCTGTCGAAGGTCGGTCGCCTCGCGGCGGAGGCGAAGAAGCGCGGGATGTCGCCCCACCGCCTCGTCCTCGCGTGGATGCTCGCGAAGAGCCCCGTCGTCATCCCGATCCCGGGGGCGCGGCGGGTGGCGAGCGCGGTCGACAGCGCCGGCGCGGCGGACGTCGTCCTTTCGAGCGACGACGTGCGCGCCGTCGAAGCGGCATTCTAGAGAACGTCGCATGCGCCGGTCGCCGTGGGCCTGGGTACCCTCGCTCGTCCTCGCGTCGGCGATGACCTGCTCGTCGGGCGGCAACGACCCGACGCAGCTCGTCGTCGGCATCCAGAGCGAGCCGACGGGGGGCATCGTGACGTCGCTCCACGTCGTCATCAAGGTCGGCGGCAACGTGGTGACCGACGAGGTCATCAGGCCGCCGAAGGGCTCCCACGCGCCGTTCCCGCAACCCTGGGAGAAGACGCTCTCGGCTTCCGGGGCCGGCGCCGCGCTCGTCGAGGTGTCGGTCGAGGCCTTCGGCAACGACGGCCCCGCGCCGCTGCTCACGCGCCTCGCGTCGACGCGCTTCGTCCCCGGCCACGTCGAGCTCCTGCGCGTCCAGCTCGAGTCGCGCTGCATCGTCTACCCGCCGCCCCCGCCGGGGCCGCGCAAGGTCCCCGGACGCCTCAGCGGACCCACCTGCGCCGCGCCGCTCACGTGCATCCTCGGGTCCTGCCAGTCCGACGTCGTCACCCCGGCCGGGCTCGAGCCGTACGCCGCCAACTGGGCGACCAACGTGCCGGATCGCTGCAAGCCGGCCGGCGCGGGGGCTCCCGTCCTCCAGACTGGCACCGGGCAGACGACCTACCTGCCGCTCGAGCCGATGCAGACGCTCCAGGCCGAAGCCGGCCCGCAGGGGGGCCACCACATCTGGATCGCCGCGCGCATGAAGAACCTGAAGCAGACGCTCTCGACGACCCGGATCGAGGGCGTGCAGCCGGAGACCGGCACCGCGATCCCCCCCAGCACCTTCGTGTTCTCGTATGCTCCCGACCAGGGGGGCTTCTGCAAGCTCTATGGGCTGCGCTACCAGCTCGACAACGGCGGGATCGACTACAAGCAGTTCCTCGGCAAGCCGCTGGACGTGACGGTGACGGTCACCGATCAGACGGGGGCGACGGCGAAGTCCACGGCGCACATCCAGGTCGCTCCGACCCTGGTGAATCCATGACGAGAGCCTCTTCCTTCTTTCTTCGGGTCGCGATTCCATCCTTCGGCCTCGCCGGTCTCGGTGCGCTGGCGGCGCTCGCCGCGTGCCGTCCCTCGCCGCCGCCCGAGCCGACGAAGACCGCCGAGTGGCAGCTCCTCGCGACGGACCTCCCGTCCGCGCTCCTCTCGGTGAGCGCCCGCACGCCGGGCGACGTCTACGCCGTCGGGGCGGACAAGGGGCAAGGCCCGCTCGTGCTCCACTACGAGGGCGAATCGTGGCGGGCGCTCCACACCGGCACGACCGGGGACCTGTGGTGGGTCCACACCCTGCCGAACGGGCCGGTGCTCATGGCCGGCGCGAGCGCGACGGTGCTCCGCTACGACGGCAAGACCTTCGAGCGCATGCCGACGCCGGGCCTCGGCAAGCAGACCGTGTACGGCGTGTGGGGGACGAGCGGCGAGGACTTCTACGCCGTCGGGAGCGCCGGCGGTCGGAACGGCTTCGTTTGGCACTACCGCGGCGGGTCGTTCGAGAACGAGAGGCTGCCGCTCGATCTGCCGCGCATGGTCGAGGGCGAGGTCCCCGGGTTCTTCAAGGTCTGGGGCACGGGGGACGACGTCTGGGTGGTGGGCTCGGCCGGCGCCGTGATGCATCGAAAGGGCACCGCGCCGTTCGTCGTCGTGCCGAGCGGCGCGAAGGACACCCTCTTCACCGTCCACGGCTCCGGGGACCGGCTGCTCACGGTGGGCGGCGGCAGCAACGGCGTGCTCCTCCAGCTCGAGAGCGGCAGTCCGCCGCGCTTCCGCGACGTCTCGCCGGTGGGCACGGGGCTCCTCCAGGGCATCTACGCCAGCGACAAGTACGGCGACTGGGTGAGCGGCGAGCGGGGGTTCATCTACTCGCGGACGGGCAGCGCGCCGTTCGCGCAGGTCGACCACGGCTTCCCGCTGCCGCCGACGTCGTCGCTCCACTCGATCTTCGTGGACGCCAAAGGGGGCGTCTGGTCGGCCGGCGGCAACGTGCTCACGCCGGCGCTCGATGGCGGCTTCCTCCTCCACTACGGCGAACCGGTGCCTTCGGTGGTGCTCCGCGACGACCCGATGGCGGCGACCCCCGACGCTGGAGCGGGGGTCGTCTGTCCGGCCGACGTCGTCGCGGCGGGCCGGGGCGGCTCGATCGCCCGCCGCTGGGACGAGCAGATCCTCGCCGGCATCCGGCTCGATGTGCCGAGGCCCACCGTGCACGCGCGGAACCTCTACCACCTATCGGCGGCGATGTGGGACGCGTGGGCCGGGTACGATCCGAAGGCGAAGGGCGTCTTCGTCCGGGAGAAGCCTGCCCTCCCCGGCGGGCCCGCGGCGGTCGAGGAGGCCCGGCGCAAGGCCATCAGCTACGCCGCCTACGACGTCCTCGCGCACCGCTATGCGCTCGCGATCGGCGGCAAGCGGACCCTCGAGTGCCTCCGCGACGTCATGTCGGACCTCGGCTTCGACGCGAACGACGCCCACGATACGGGCGACGATCCCATCGCGTTCGGCAACCGCATCGGTCACGCGATCATCGCCAAGGGCGCCGACGACGGGGCCAACGAGGCGAACGACTACGCCGATCCGAGCGCCTGGCAGCCGCCCAATCCATCGCTCATCTACGACAGTCCGGGCACGAAGCTGATGGAGCCCGAGCGGTGGCAGCCGATCAACCTGTCGGTCGCCGCGACGCAGAACGGGATCATCCTTCCCGCGGGCGTGCAGACGTACATCGGCGCGCAGTGGGGCGCGGTGACGCCCTTCGCCATGAAGCGCAAGTCGCCCTCGCAGCCGTACCACGACCCCGGGCCCGTCCCGCGGCTCGGGCCGCAGATGAAGGAGTGGCTCGTCGAGACCATGCAGAAGACGGCGGCGGTCGATCCGTCCGACCCGGCCACGATGGACATCTCGCCGGGCGCGTACGGGCACAACACGCTCGGCACGAACGACGGCAAGGGCTGGGCGAAGAACCCCGTGACCGGCGCGCCCTACGCGCCCGAGGTCGTCCTCAAGGCGGACTTCTTCCGCGTCATGGCCGAGTTCTGGGCCGACGGGCCGAAGTCCGAGACGCCGCCCGGCCACTGGAACACCATCGCCAACATGGTGGCGGACTCGCCGGGGTTCGAGCGAAGGCTCTCCGGCAAGGGCCCGCCGCTCGACCCGCTCGCGTGGGACGTGCGCGTGTACCTCGCCCTCAACGGCGCCGAGCACGACGCCGCCATCGCGGCCTGGGAGATCAAGCGGCGAGCCACGACGGTGCGACCCATCTCGCTCGTCCGCTGGATGGGCGCCAAGGGCCAGTCGTCCGACCCGGCGGGGCCTTCGTACGATCCCGAGGGCCTGCCGCTCGTCCCCGGGCTCATCGAGGTCATCACGAAGGAGAGCAGCGCGCCCGGGCAGCGCCACGAGCGCCTCGCGTTCTACGTCGGGCAGATCGCGGTGCGCGACTGGCTCGGGGAGCCGGGCGATCGGGCGACGCAGGTATCGGGCGTGGGGTGGGTGCGCGCGGTGGACTGGATCACCTACCAGCGGCGCACGTTCGTCACGCCGGCGTTCCCCGCCTTCATCTCCGGCCACAGCACCTTCAGCCGCGCCGGGGCCGAGGTCCTCGCGAGCCTCACCGGGAGCCCGTACTTCCCGGGCGGCTTCGGTGAGTTCGTCGCGCACAAGAACGCGTTCCTCCTGTTCGAGAAGGGGCCCACGACGGACGTGCGCCTCCAGTGGGCGTCGTACTACGACGCGTCGGACGAGGCCGGGCAGTCGCGGCTCTGGGGGAGCATCCACATCCCGCCCGATGACTTCGCCGGTCGTCGCGTCGGCCACCAGGTCGGCCTCGACGCTGCCGCGCTCGCCACGAAGTACTTCGACG
The DNA here is from genome assembly GCA_050012715.1 of Polyangiaceae bacterium. Lineage (GTDB taxonomy): Bacteria > Myxococcota_A > Polyangia > Polyangiales > Polyangiaceae > Palsa-1150. The sequence continues at coordinate 1,699 of JBEKGQ010000348.1, read as the reverse complement.
GGACCGCGCCGTAGCGCGCTCGGCACCCCCGTAGCGGTCCCTCGATCGCGTCCGGCGCCGGTCCAGGCAGGATGCGCGGGCGTTGGCAGGACGCGAACGCGCGCGCGGCCACATGCACGCTCGCGGCGCGATCCACGGGTGGCCCCACGCTTGCAGCCGGGTCTGCACAAACATGAGACTCCGGTCCTTACGTTCGGGTGGTGCTTTGTTCGTCACGCTTGCCGCCTGCTCGAGCTCGAACGGCACGACGCCACGCGACGGAGGACCATCGACCGACGCCAGCGACTCGGATCGCGCGAGCCCCGCCGACGGCGCGAGCGCGGGCGGCGAAGCCGGCCATCCGGACGGCGGAAGCGAAGGAGAAACCGGCACGCCGGGCTCGATCCAGCCGGTCGACCTCGGGACCGCCGGTGACTACGTGATCCTCGCGGAGAGCGCGATATCGACCGTCCCCACGTCGGCCGTCACCGGCGACGTGGGCATCAGCCCCGCGGCCGCGAGCTACATCACCGGGTTCTCCCTGACCGAGGACGCGACGAACCTGTTCTCGACCTCGACGCAGGTGACCGGACGCGTCTATGCGCCCGGCTACGCGCAGCCCACTCCTGCGAACCTCACGACGGCCGTCGGCGACATGACCACCGCCTTCACCGATGCCGCGGGCCGCGCGCCCGGGGTCACCGAGCTCGGGGCGGGGAGCATCGGCGGCATGACGCTCGTCGCCGGGGTCTACGGGTGGAGCACCGGACTTCTCATCCCGACGAGCGTCACCCTCGACGGGAGCGCCACGGACGTCTGGATCTTCCAGGTGGCGCAGGGCCTCACGATGAGCAGCGCCACCAGCATCGTCCTGTCGGGAGGAGCGGTCGCCAAGAACGTCTTCTGGCAAGTCTCGGGCGCGGTGGAGCTCGGGACGACCGCGCATTTCGAGGGCATCGTCCTCGGCATGACGTCGATCACGCTGGGTACCGGCGCCTCGATCGACGGGCGGCTCCTCGCGCAAGAGGCGGTCAGCATCGACGGGAGCACCGTCGTGCAGCCCGCGCCGTGAAGGCCACTCGCGCTCGTCTCCTGGTGCTTCTGCTCGCGGGCGCGATCGGAGCGGTCGCCCAGGAGCCGCCGGCGTCACTCTAGCCGAAGGAGACCCGACCATGAATCACCGCATCCACGACGTCCTCGCTGCGCTCGCACTGCCCGCCGTGATCGCCCTCGGCGGTTGCGCCACCGAGGAACCGAAGAGCCCCGACCGGGGCCTGACCGAGCCGTTCCACCCCCCGACGCCGCCGGACCTGGGCCGAGGGCCGGGCACGCTGGAGGTCGAGGGCCTCTACAGCATGTACGTCATGGAGTCGGTCCGGGAGCTGTGCGCGGGGCCGGATCCGTTCTTCGCGTTCGACTCCTCGAAGGCCACGGGCGGTGATCAGCCGACGATGAGGGTCCTCGTCGACTGCATGATCTCCGGGCCGCTGCGCGGCAAGCGAATCCGGCTCATCGGCCACACCGACCCGCGCGGGACGGACGCCCACAACGACGATCTCGGCCTCGAGCGCGCGCAGAGGGTCAAGACGTTCCTCGTCGGCAACGGCGTGGACCAGGACCGCATCGAGACCGCGTCGATGGGGGCGGAGGGTGCGGCGCAGGCCCCGAAGGACTGGGGGCGGGACCGGCGCGTTCAGATCCAGCTCGTTCCTTGAGCCTC